>NZ_NSGT01000011.1:0-34787 GCF_009192905.1 Xanthomonas sp. LMG 12459 | reverse complement strand
GTAGGGTCGTCGGGAGCGTCAGATGTGTATACGAGACGGTGCGTGTGCCGACCTTGCCGCTGGCATAGCCGGTCTGGCCGTCGGTGAGGGTGCGGTGGATCGGCTTGACGTCGGTGTGGTTGGCGCCGTAGCTGGCTTCCAGCGCGCCGCTGTCCGGGTCGTCGTCGAGGATCACGTTGATCACCCCGGCCACCGCGTCGGAGCCGTACTGCGCGCCGGCGCCGTCGCGCAGCACTTCGATGCGCTTGATCGCGCTGATCGGGATGGCGTTGAAGTCCACCGGGGTGGTGCCCTTGCCGATCTTGCTGTCGGTGTTGACCAAGGCCGAGGTGTGGCGGCGCTTGCCGTTGACCAGCACCAGCACCTGGTCGGGCGAGAGCCCACGCAGCTGTGCGGCGCGCACGTGGTCGGCACCGCCGGAGTTGGACTGGCGCGGGAAGTTGAAGGACGGCAGCAGCGCCTGCAGCGCGCTGCCGAGTTCGCCGTTGACCACGCCGGCCTTGCGGATGTCCTCGGCGCTGAGCACGTCCACCGGGGCGGTGGATTCGAGCACGGTGCGGCCGCTGGCGCGGGTGCCGGTGACGATCACCGTGTCCAGATTGGTCGCGGTGGTCGGGGCGGCGTCCTGGGCGAACGCGGGGGCCGCCAGGGCCAGGGCGATGGCCAGGCTCAGCGGCCTGACGAACGGGGACGACATGGGGGTTCTCTCCTGAAACGATGACCATCGAGACCGGCCGCGCCGGCCATGGCGGCGACTGGGGTCGGCAAAGGTTGCTGCATCCATCCGGATGAAGCGATATATTAGCTCGACGTTAAGGCGATGTGCGAGCCGTGTGTTCGGTGCCGTCGGGCATGAGCTCATGCCCGGCGGTTATCCGGCCCGGTCCGTACCTGGCCTACGATCGTGTGTTGCCTGCCCCTTCCGACCGAGACCTTGCCGATGCTCTTGCGTGCCCCGTTGATCGCCGTCCTCCTGGCCCTGAGCGCCTGCGCCAGCGTCGCTCCGTCTGCGCCCACCGCGCCGAGCAAGGTCAGCGCGACCATGCAGGGCGATGCGGCGCGGCCGGCACAGGCCGGCGGCTGGGTGCGCAGCGAGCTGTACTTCGGTGTGGGCGAGGAGAGCGGCCCGGCCGACCGTCCGCAGGCCGAGCCGATCAGCGAGGCGCGCTGGCGCGCGTTCCTGGACAAGGAAGTGACGCCGCGCTTTCCCGACGGCCTGACCGTGTTCGATGCCTACGGCCAGTGGCTGTTCCGCGGCGCCAAGGAGCCGAACCGGCTCAACACCAAGGTGCTGGTGATCCTGCACGAGGACACCCCGCAGCGCCGCGCCGACATCGAGGCGATCCGGCTGGCGTGGAAGCAGGCCACCGGGCACCAGTCGGTGCTGTGGGCGCGGCAGGCGGTGGACGTGTCGTTTTGACCGCGGGGATTGGGGAGTGGGGATGACCAGCCGTTCGGCTGTGGAAAGCGGGGATTCGCAAAAGCGGACCGCTGCAGTGAGTGCGGGGCCGTTCGTGATTCGGCCTGGTGATCTTGACGATCCGGCGGTGCGTGGGTTGCTGGAGTACCACGTGCAGCAGATGCATGCGCAGTCGCCGCCGGAAAGCGTGTATGCGCTGGATGTTTCCGGTCTGCGGCGCACCGACGTGCGGGTGTGGAGCCTGTGGCGCGACGATGCGCTGGCCGCGGTCGGTGCGCTGCGGGTGCTTGGCGAGGGCGGTGGCGAACTGAAGTCGATGCGCACGCATCCGGCGTTCCTGCGCCAGGGCGCGGCCGCGGCGCTGCTCGACCATCTGATCGCGGTCGCCCGCGCCGAAGGCCTGCAGCGGCTGAGCCTGGAAACCGGCAGCGGCGCGGCGTTCGCGCCGGCGCTGGCGTTGTATCGCCGGCGCGGCTTCCGCAACGGGCCGGCGTTCGGCGACTACGTGCCGAGCGCGTTCAACCAGTTCCTGCATCTGCCGCTGTAGCTACCGCGGCGCGCCGTCGCCGGAAAACGGCATCCTGCGCGTGCACCGATCCGACGGTGCCGCTTGCCCTTACCATCCCTCGACCCCCAACGCCGCCACTGCCCGCATGTCCACTCCCGCTCCTGTCTCGCCGCGTCCGCGTTGGTTCGTCGCCGGCGACCTCAACGGCTTCTTCGGCCTGGTGGTCGACAACCTGTCGATCCTCGGCTTCATCACCCTGGCGCTGGTCGGCCTGTTCCAGTTCCCCGTCGAGGTCATCTACACCCGGATGATTCCCGGCACCGCCTTCGGCGTGCTGGTCGGCAACCTGCTCTACACCTGGATGGCGCGGCGGCTGGCCGTGCGCAGCGGGCGCAGCGACGTCACCGCGATGCCGTTGGGCCTGGATGCGCCGACCAGCATCGGCATGGCGCTGCTGGTGCTCGGCCCGGCGTTCGTGCGCTACAAGCAGCAGGGCCTGGACCCGCAGGCCGCGGCGCTGGCCACCTGGCACCTGGGCATGGCGTCGCTGGTGGTGATGGGCGCGCTGAAGACCGTGCTGTCGTTCTTCGGCGATGCGGTGACCCGCGCCTTGCCGCGCGCCGCGCTGCTCGGCTCCATCGCGGGCATCGCCATCGTGTTGATGGGCTTCCTGCCGCTGCTGGAGACGCTGCGCACGCCGCTGGTCGGGCTGGTGGTATTGGGCCTGCTGCTGTACGTGCTGATCGCCAAGGGGCGGCTGCCGTGGCGCCTGCCGGGGGTGCCGCTGGCGCTGGCGTTGGGTACCGGCCTGTACTACTGGGCCAACGCGGCCGGCTTCGGCATTCCCGGCCACCAGGCGCCGCAATGGAGCGCGCCGCAACTGGTGTTGCCGTGGCCGAGCCTGGGGTTCGTCGCCGGCCTGGCCGACACGGTGCCGCTGCTGCCGCTGTTGCTGCCGTTCGGCCTGCTGATGGTGGTCGGCGGCATCAACGTCAGCGAGAGCGCGCGTGCCGCCGGCGACGACTACCGCACCCGCGACATCCTGCTGGTCGAGGCCGGCGCGACCCTGATCGCCGGCGTCTGCGGCGGCGTCGCCCAGACCACGCCCTACATCGGCCAGCCGGCCTACAAGCACATGGGCGCGCGCAGCGGCTACACCTTGCTCACCGGCCTGTTCATCGGCCTGGGCGGCATGTTCGGGCTGGTCGCCGGCCTGGTGCAGTGGCTGCCGATGGCGGTGCTGGCGCCGATCATCGTCTACGTCGCCATCGACATCACCACCCAGGCCTTCCAGGCCACGCCCAAGCGCCACGCCGGGGCGATGGTGCTGGGCTTCCTGCCGTCGGTGGCGTACCTGCTGGCGATCAAGGCGCCGGGCTGGATTGCCCCGGAGCAGCTGGCCAAACTCACCACCACCCTGGACGGTCACGGCCTGCCCGAGCTGGCGGTGATCCTGACCCTGGGCAACGGCTTCATCATCACCGCGATGCTGTGGATCGCCGCAGTGGCGGCGATGGTGGACGGCCGCCTGCGCCGTGCCGCCGTGTTCCTGCTGGTGGCGGCCGGGCTGACCCTGTTCGGGCTGATCCACTCGGTGGACCCGCGCGGCGGCCTGTACCTGCCATGGACGCTGAGCGGCGTGCCCAAGCTGATCGCCTGGCAGTTCGTCGGCGGCTACCTGGTGCTGGCCGCGCTGCTCGGCCTGCTGTCGTTGCAGAAGCCGCGCGCGGTGCTGGTGGACTGACGGCGGCGCGACAAGCGGTGCCGGGATCGCAACGATGCACGAGAGGAGGATGGCATGAACGCTTGCCCTGGCCTGCGCATGCGTGCGCTGGCACTGCTGCTGGCACTGGGCTGGATGCCCGAGGCCGGCGCGGTGTCGTTCGATTGCAGCAAGGCAACCACGGCGGTGGAGCGACTGTTATGCACGGACAAGCGGTTGGACGCCACGGAGGAATGGCTGGCCCTGCGCTATGCGGCGCTGCGCGACGTGGTCCCCGCGGCGCAGCGGCCTGGCGTGCGCAACGCGCAGCGCGACTGGCTGGCGCAGCGCCAGAGCTGCCTGGCCGAGACCGATCCGGGGGCCTGCCTGAAACAGCGGATGGAGGCGCGGGTACGCGCGCTGGACGCCGAGTTCGCGCCGCAGGCGGCGCGCTTCGACCGCATCGTCGCCAGCATTCCCACCATGCCTGCCGCGGCGGCGGCGCAGCTGCGCGCCTACGATGGTGGTCTGGCCTCGGCCTGGCTGGTGTACCTGCATCGCTTCGTGCCGGCGGCCGGGGTGGCGGCGGCCGAAGCGCGTGCCCGGTTCGCGTCCGCTAGCACCGCCCTGCGGCAGCAGGACGGGGTATCCGCCGGGCTGCTCGACACGTCCGAGCCGAGCAGCCGACAGGCCGGGGAAGCGCGCGACCTGACCCTGTTGCGGCTATGGATCGAACGCAGCGGCTATACGCCGGATGCGGCCACGCAGCCGAATCCGCGCCCCTACGTGCATTGTTTCGTGTTCGCCGCGCAGGGCGAGGCCGCCTACGACGCCATGGGCCCGCTGTATGGCTCCAGCCGCGATCTTTCCGCGCCGATCTGCCGGCCGTTGCCCGGCCTGTTCGATCAACCCGCATGGATGCGCTTGCAGCAGGCATTCGGCAGCCTGGTGGAACGCGTCTCCGACGACGCGGGCACCATGCGCTACGCGGATTTCGCCGCATGGCGGGTGCTGTCGCTGCAGGCCACGGTGTCGCCACTGCTATTGCTGAAACAACCCAAGGGCGCCGAGCCGCCCGGCGATCCGGCCGCTGCCATCGCCGCGTGGCACGACGCGAGCGTGTGGCCGCAGGCCGATCGCAAGGCGGCACTGGCGGCCTTGCAGCCGGCGCGCGCTGCCGCGGCGCAATGGATGATCGCGCACAAGGCAATGCCGGCGGCGCAGGCCGACCGCGTCGCGGCGGTGCTGGTCGCAGCCTGGGTCGGTGCGCGCATCGCCTTTGCCGAAGGCCCGCAGGGGTAATGGTCGCGTACGCGGCGCTGGTAGGGCGCTGGCGCCTCGCGCAAGGCGTGCATCTAGGCTGAACGCCGGCCGTCCCGCGCTGGAACCGGTGCGCATTGCGGCGGTCACACCTCCATTGTCCGATGGAGATGTGCATCCCATGCAGTCGCGTCCTTCGTTCTGGCCGTGGATCCTGGTCGCCGTGCTGGTGGCCGCCGCTGCGGCATGGTTGTTCCGCGACAACATCGCCGCGCTGTGGCCCGCCGCTGCGCCCGCACCTGCCGCGGTCGCGCCGCCGCCCGCCGCGGCCGCGCCGACAACGCCTGACGCGCCTGCCGCGGCGGCAACGCCGCCGCCGATTCAGCACCCGATCGATGCCGCAGCCGCTGCCGATGCGGCGATTCCGGCGCTGGCCGCCAGCGACGATGCTGCCTGGTCTGCACTGAGCGCGCTGGCCGGCGGCGACGCACCGCTGGCGCTGCTGCTGCGCGACCACCTGATCCAGCGCCTGGTGACCATGGTCGACAACCTGACCCAGCGCCGCGTCACTGCGCGCTCCCTGGCGCTCAAGCAGGTGCCGGGCGACCTGCAGGTGAGCACCGATGCGAGCGGCGCCCGCGTCATCGCCGACACCAATGCCCAGCGCTATGCGCCCTACGTGGAGGCGTTCACCCGCGCCGATCCGGGCACGGCGGTGGCGGCCTATCGCCGCTTCTATCCGCTGTTCCAGCAGGCCTATGTGGAGCTGGGCTATCCGCAGGGCTACTTCAACGACCGCCTGGTGCAGGTGATCGACCACCTGCTGCAGACCCCGACGCCGACCGCGCCGCTCGCGGTGGAGATGGATCCGGTGCGCGGCAAGTACCGCTTCGTGGATCCGGCGCTGGAATCGCTGTCGATCGGCCAGAAGGCGCTGCTGCGCATGGGCCCGACCCAGGCCGCCGCGGTCAAGGCGCAGTTGCGTGCGGTGCGCGAAGCGCTGACGCGGACCTGAGCCAGACGCGAGGCGCGTGCCGCGTCATGCGGGCTTTTTGTTTTTGGCAGGAGCGGCCCGAGGCCACCTTGAGCCGCTCATGCGGGAAAGCGCCTATGGCCACGCCTGAAGCGTCCTTGTGGGAGGGACTTCAGTCCCGACGCGCTACACCATAGATCACCACGGCATGACGGCGGTTTTTCACCGGAAGTGGCAGGCCGATACCGGACGTCCAGCCTCGCTCAGCCATCCAACTCCGGGTAATGCCGGAAGATGCCGTTCTCGTTGAACGGCAGGCGCCGCGGCGAGGCCAGGTAGGCAGCGATGCCCGGGCGCTCGCAGACGCGCTGCTGCAGCGCGCGCAGCCGCGGCAGCTTCGGCGAGAGTTTTTTCATTGCCTGCGGGAAGGCGTAGTCCAGCCCGCTCATCAGCTGGAACAGCGACAGGTCCACGTAGGAATGCTCGCGCAGCACGTGGCGCCCGCCGCCCTGGTCCAGCACCTGTTCGAAATAGCCCAGGAACTTCGGCAACCGCTGCTTGCGCAGGTCTTCGGCGCGCCGCCGCGCTTCGGCTTGCTGGTCCTCGTAGTACAGCCCGCTGGCGATGGGGTGGTGGCTGTCGTGGACCTCGGCAACCAGGTCGGCGATGGTCAACTGCAATTGCAGGGCCTGCAGTCGCCGCGATTCGCTGTCCGGCACCAGGCCCAGCGGCGGGCCGAGGTAGTGCAGGATGTTGGCGACCTGGGCGATCACCAAGCGGCCGGCCTTGAGGAACGGCGGTGCGAACGGGCGTGCGCCGGCATGGGCGCCGTCGAGGAAGGGCTGCAGCGCCGCATCGCCCTGCTCGCGCGCCACGTCGCGATAGCCGGCGCCGGCATCCTCCAGCGCCAGCCGCACGAACTCGCCGCGGCCCTGGATGCCGGTCCAGTAGTAGAGCTCGTAGTGCATGGCGGGGCCTGTGCGTGGGGACGGGAGCGCCGAGGGTAGCCGCCGTTGCGGTAGCGGCGTGTGACTGCCCGGTGCCGGAGTGCGGCGAACGTCACGTCGCGTCGCCGCCGTCCCGCGAGGTGTATACAGACGTCGCGGACGGCCTTGAAACAGGGGCGGACAGCCGCATTTTGCTGGCATGCCGGCACGGCCGGCCCTTTCCTTCAGAGGACTTCCCGATGCGGATGGACAAGCTCACCTCGCGCTTCCAGCAGGCCCTGGCCGACGCGCAGTCGCTGGCCGTGGGCCGCGACCACACCATCATCGAACCGGTGCACGTGTTCGTGGCGCTGCTCGACCAGGCCGGCGGCAGCACCCGGCCGTTGCTGGCGCAGGCCGGCGTCAATGTGCCGGTGCTGCGCGAGCGGCTCGGCGAGGCGCTGGACAAGCTGCCCAAGGTCAGCGGCCAGCCCGGCAACGTGTCGATGGGCAACGACCTCAGTCGCCTGCTCAACCAGACCGACAAGCTGGCGCAGCAGCACAACGACCAGTTCATCGCCAGCGAGTGGTTCGTGCTGGCCGCGGCCGACGACGGCGGCCCGTTGGGCCTGGCGCTGCGCGCGGCCGGCGCCGACAAGAAGAAGCTCGAAGCCGCCATCGACAAGCTGCGCGGCGGCGAGACGGTGCAGTCGGAGAACGCCGAGGAGCAGCGCCAGGCGTTGGAGAAGTACACCATCGACCTCACCGCGCGCGCCGAGAGCGGCAAGCTCGATCCGGTGATCGGCCGCGACGAGGAAATCCGCCGCACCGTGCAGGTGCTGCAGCGGCGTACCAAGAACAACCCGGTGCTGATCGGCGAGCCCGGCGTCGGCAAGACCGCCATCGTCGAGGGCCTGGCCCAGCGCATCGTCAACGGCGAAGTGCCCGAAGGCCTGCGCGGCAAGCGCGTGCTGTCGCTGGACATGGGCGCGCTGATCGCCGGCGCCAAGTTCCGCGGCGAGTTCGAGGAGCGGCTCAAGGGCGTGCTCAACGATCTGTCCAAGAACGAGGGCCAGATCATCCTGTTCATCGACGAACTGCACACCATGGTCGGCGCCGGCAAGGCCGATGGCGCCATGGACGCGGGCAACATGCTGAAGCCGGCGCTGGCGCGCGGCGAGTTGCACTGCATCGGCGCCACCACCCTGGACGAGTACCGCAAGTACATCGAGAAGGACGCGGCGCTGGAGCGGCGCTTCCAGAAGGTGTTCGTCGGCGAGCCGAGCGTGGAGGACACCATCGCCATCCTGCGCGGGCTCAAGGAGCGCTACGCGGTGCACCACGGCGTGGAGATCACCGACCCGGCGATCGTCGCCGCGGCCACGCTGTCCAATCGCTACATCACCGACCGCCAGTTGCCGGACAAGGCCATCGACCTGATGGACGAAGCGGCCAGCCGCATCCGCATGGAGATCGACTCCAAGCCGGAGGAACTGGACCGCCTGGAGCGGCGCCTGATCCAGCTCAAGATCCAGCGCGAGATGCTGAAGAAGGAGAAGGACGAGGCCTCGCGGCAGCGCCTGGCCGACCTGGAGAGCGACATCGACAAGCTCGAGCGCGAGTTCTCCGATCTGGACGAGGTGTGGAAGTCGGAGAAGGCCGCGCTGCAGGGCGCGACCAAGATCAAGGAGCAGATCGAGCAGGCGCGCGTGGAACTGGAGGCCGCGCAGCGGCGCCAGGACTACGCCAAGATGAGCGAGATCCAGTACGGCCTGCTGCCGAACCTGGAGAAGCAGCTGGCCGCGGCCAACGAGGCCGAACAGCACGACTTCAAGCTGGTACAGGACCGCGTCACCGCCGAGGAGATCGCCGAGGTGGTGTCGCGCTGGACCGGTATCCCGGTCAACAAGATGCTCGAGGGCGAGCGCGACAAGCTGCTGCGCATGGAGGACGAACTGCACCAGCGTGTGGTCGGCCAGGAAGAGGCGATCAAGGTGGTGTCCGACGCGGTGCGCCGCTCGCGCGCCGGCCTGTCCGATCCGAACCGGCCCAGCGGCTCGTTCCTGTTCCTGGGCCCCACCGGCGTCGGCAAGACCGAGCTGTGCAAGGCGCTGGCCGAGTTCCTGTTCGACAGCAGCGACGCGATGATCCGCATCGACATGAGCGAGTTCATGGAGAAGCATTCGGTGGCGCGGCTGATCGGTGCGCCTCCGGGTTATGTCGGCTATGAGGAAGGCGGCTACCTGACCGAGGCAGTGCGGCGTCGGCCGTATTCGCTGATCCTGCTCGACGAAGTCGAGAAGGCGCACAGCGACGTGTTCAACATCCTGCTGCAGGTACTCGACGACGGCCGCCTCACCGACGGCCAGGGCCGCACCGTGGACTTCCGCAACACCGTCATCGTGATGACCTCCAACCTGGGTTCGCATCAGATCCAGGAGCTGAGCGGCGACGGCAGCGCCGAGGCCTACACGCAGATGAAGGCGGCGGTGATGGGCGTGGTGCAGGCGCACTTCCGCCCGGAGTTCATCAACCGCCTGGACGACATCGTGGTGTTCCATCCGCTGGACAAGGCGCAGATCAAGTCGATCGCGCGCATCCAACTGCATGGTCTGGAGAAGCGCCTGGCCGAGCGCGGGTTGAAGATCGAACTGGGCGACCGCGCGCTGGAGCTGCTCGGCAACGTCGGCTTCGACCCGGTGTACGGTGCGCGCCCGCTGAAGCGCGCGATCCAGGCGCAACTGGAGAACCCGCTGGCGCAGCAGATCCTGTCCGGGCAGTTCGTCAGCGGCGACACCATCAAGGTCGAGGCCGAGGGCGGCAAGCTGGTGTTCGAGAAGGCCTGATGGGTTCCATCGCGCAGGCGCGTTCCGCTGTGTCGGCGGCGCGCGCCCTGCTGGTGGACATGGACGGCGTGCTGCGGCTGTGGCCCGCCGACGATGCGGCGCTGGAGCGCGCGCACGGCGTGCCGCCGGGCAGCCTGCGCGCGGTGGCGTTCGCGTCGGCTCTGCTGGACCCAGCGATCCGTGGTGCCACCAGCGATGCGCAATGGCGCGCCGAGGTGGTCGCGCGTCTCGCCGCGCTGGCGCCCGAGGCCGACGTCGCGGCGCTGGTCGCTGCCTGGTCCGCGCCGACGGCAGCCCGCATCAACGCGTCGGTACTGGCGCTACTGCGGCAGGTGCGCCAGCGCATGTCCGTGGTGGTGCTGAGCAACGCCACCTCGCGCCTGCCGCACGACCTGCAGGCGCTCGGCATCGCCGACGCGTTCGATGCCGTGGTGAATTCGAGCGAGGTCGGTGCGATCAAACCCGAGCCGGCGATCTTCCTGCATGCACTGGCACAACTCGGGATGGCCGCGGACGAGGTGTTGTTCGTCGATGACACGGCGGTCCATGTCGAGGCCGCACGTGCCCTGGGCCTGCGCGCCGAGCGCTATGTGGATGCAGAAGCCTTGCGTGCCTGGCTGCTCGTCCATGGCGCGCTCGGCGACGACTGAGCTTGCATGCCGGGACTGGATCGGCGCGCCAGGGTCGGCGTTCCCGCCTGCGGCAGTGCGTGCGCCTACTTCTCCAGGGACAGCGTGATGCCTGCTACGCAGGCCGCCTCGGGGTGTGTGCGTTGCGCGGCGAACGTACCTTGCAGGGTGGCCCCCACGGCAAGCTTGTCGCGCTGGAAACTGGCGCCGACGCCAAAGTCGGTATCGGCGTATTGCGGTGGTGGCGGCTCGACAGCGAAGTACTCTTTCGAGAATCCGGCGGCGGCCAGCCTGTCGGCCAGTTGCCCTAGCCGCAGCGGGCAGGCGTCGCCCATGTCGCGATAGCGGTAGCCGAGCCCGCTGCCCGCAGCCACGGGCGCATCTTCCTTGGAACTGATGGAAAGCGAGAGCGAGGCCCGGTCGGGCAAGTACTTCGCTTCGACCTCTTGCGTGAACGCCATGCCGGCGGCGTCGACAAAAGCAGCGAAGACGTTGCCGACCGGTGGCCGCGGCGAGGGATTCCACGGTTCGGCATACGGCGGCGGCAGCATGCCGGGGAAAAAATCCAGGTCGAACCGATCGCAGAGATGGCGCAAGGTCAACGCCGCCTCGTCGCCAGCGATCACCGCGTCGAGCACGCCGAGGTAGCGTTGCATCATGACGTGCGCGGGCACGCTGGAATCCTGTTCGGGATCGGCCAGATAGCGCTGGTGCTGCGCCTCGCAAGTGTAGGGCTGGCTCCACTGTTCCATCGCATAGGACGGCGGCGGCGCGGCCCGCGCGAACGCTGGCAGGGCGAAGAGCAGCAGCGGAATCGAGCGGATGGCGGCGCGTTGCATCGGGTGAGCATCCCGGCGGGCTGGCCGGCCCATCATACCGGGTGCTCGCGCGCCGTCCGCGCCGGGTGGGCTGACAACCCGGCGTCATGGCCTCATAACCGCGGGTTTGCATTCGCTGCCACGCAGGGCGCTATCGTCTCGGCTCCTCTTGCCGAGATCCGTCCATGTCCGACCCGAACTGGAAGCTGGAAACCATCGCCGTGCACGGCGGCTATCGTCCCGATCCGACCACCCGCGCGGTGGCGGTGCCGATCTACCAGACCGTGGCCTATGCCTTCGACGACACCCAGCACGGCGCCGACCTGTTCGACCTGAAAGTGCAGGGCAACATCTACAGCCGCATCATGAACCCCACCACCGACGTGCTGGAGCAGCGCATCGCCGCGCTGGAAGGCGGCATCGGCGCGCTGGCGGTGGCCTCCGGACAGGCGGCGGTGACCTATGCCATCCAGACCATCGCCGAGGCCGGCGACAATATCGTCTCCTCCAGCGCGCTGTACGGCGGCACCTACAACCTGTTCGCGCATACGCTGCCGCTGTCCGGCATCCAGACCCGCTTCGCCGACTACCGCGATCCCGGTGCCTTCGCCGGACTGATCGACGAGCGCACCAAGGCCATCTTCGTCGAGTCGATCGGCAATCCGCGCGGCAACGTCACCGACCTGGAAGCGGTGGCCGCCATCGCCCACGCGCATGGCGTACCGCTGATCGTCGACAACACCGTGCCCACGCCGTACCTGCTGCGGCCGTTCGACTTCGGCGCCGACATCGTGGTGCATTCGCTGACCAAGTACCTGGGCGGCCACGGCACCAGCCTGGGCGGGGCGATCGTCGATTCCGGGCGCTTCCCGTGGGCAGCGCACGCGCAGCGCTTCCGCCGCCTCAACGAGCCAGACGTGAGTTACCACGGCGTGGTCTACACCGAAGCATTGGGCGAGGCCGCCTACATCGGCCGCGCGCGGGTGGTGCCGCTGCGCAACACCGGCGCGGCGCTGTCGCCGTTCAACGCCTTCCAGATCCTGCAGGGCATCGAGACGCTGCCGCTGCGCATGGACCGGATCAACCAGAACACGCTGACGCTGGCGCGGCACCTGCAGGGCGAGGCCAAGGTGGAGTGGGTCAACTACGCCGGCCTGCCGGACCATCCCGAGCACGCGCTGGCGCAGAAGTACCTGCGTGGGCATGGCTCCGGCGTGCTGACCTTCGGCCTGCGCGGCGGCCGTGCCGCCGGCGCGCGCTTCCTCGACGCGCTGCAACTGTTCACCCGCCTGGTCAACATCGGCGATGCCAAGTCGCTGGCCACCCATCCGGCGTCCACCACGCATCGCCAGCTCTCGCCCGAGGAGTTGCAGCGCAGCGGGGTCAGCGAGGACACGGTGCGGCTGTCGGTGGGCATCGAACACATCGACGACCTGCTCGCCGATCTACAGCAGGCGCTGGGGCAGGCCTGAGCCACGCCGCGGGCTGCACGGGTGCTCAGCGGAAGAACTGGCTCGGCGGCTGCCCGAACTGGCGCTTGAACATGGCGGTGAACGCGCTGGGGCTGTCGTAGCCCAGTTCCACCGCCACGTCGATGATGCGGTCGCCGGCGGCCAGCCGTTCGAGCCCGCGCAGCAGGCGCAGTTGCTGGCGCCACTGGCCGAAGCGCATCCGCAGCTCGCGCTGGCACAGGCGCTGGATGGTCTTGACGTCCACGCTTAATTCCGTGGCCCAGGCATGCAGCGTGGTGGCATCGGCCGGGTCGGCGTCGAGCGCGGCGCCGATGCGCAGCAGGCGCGGATCGCGCGGCTGCGGCAGGTACAGCGGCAGCGCCGGCAGTGCATGCAGTTCGTCCAGGATCAGCCGCATCAGCCGCCCGTCGCGCGAGTCGGCGGCGTGGTCCCAGGGGATCTCCGCGGCGCTGCGGATCAGCGCTTCCAGCAGCGGCTCCACCGCCATCACCGTCGGCGTGTCTGGCATGCCGGCGATGGCGGCGGGGCGGATGTACAGGCTGCGCATGCGCAGGACGCCGATCCAGCGCACGCTGTGTTCGGTGCCGGCGGGGATCCACAGCGCGCGCGTGCTCGGCACCACCCAGTGGCCCTGGCCCGACCGCACCACCATCAGGCCGGACACCGCGTAGATCAACTGATGACGCGCATGCCGGTGCGGGGCGATGGCGCTGTCGGGCGGGTAGTCGACGGCCTTGCACACCACGTCGGCGGGCGCGTCGTCCGCATTGCGGCCGGCGCGCGGCACCAGCATGTCCTTTTTGCGATGGTTGCTGGGCATGTCGCGCAAGAAGGTCGGGACGGGGCAGCCTACCATGCACGCACTCCCGGCAATGCCCGTCCCGCCATGTCCACGCTGCGCCCTGCCGCTCCCGTCGTTTCCTCGCCTGCCGGCACCGCCGCCCCGCGCAAGGTCGCCGCCGGTGTGCTCGCCGCGATCACCTCCTCGCACCTGATCAACGACATGATGCAGTCGTTGATCCTGGCGCTGTACCCGGTGCTCAAGGGCCAGTTCCAGCTCAGCTTCGCCCAGGTCGGGCTGATCACTCTCACCTACCAGATCACCGCCTCGCTGTTCCAGCCGCTGATCGGGCTGCGCACCGATCGCCGACCGGCGCCGTATTCGCTGCCGATGGGCATGAGTTCCACGCTGTGCGGGCTGTTGCTGCTGGCCTATGCGCCCAGCTTCGGCATGGTGTTGCTGGCGGCGGCCTTGGTCGGGATCGGCTCGGCGATCTTCCATCCCGAATCCTCGCGCATCGCGCGGCTGGCCTCGGGCGGCCGCCATGGTCTGGCCCAGTCGGTGTTCCAGGTCGGCGGCAATACCGGCACCGCGCTGGGGCCGCTGATCGCCGCGGCGGTGATCGTGCCCAACGGCCGCCACAGCGTGGCTTGGTTCGGCGGCGCGGCGTTGCTCGGCATCGCCTTGCTGTCCTACGTCGGGCGCTGGTACGCGCTGCACCTGCAGGCCGCGCGCGCGACGCCGCGGCCGGTCGCCGCGGTGCCGGCGCTGCCGCGCGCCACGGTGGTGCGCATCGTCGGCATCCTGCTGCTGCTGATCTTCTCCAAGTACTTCTACATCGCCGGGCTGAGCAGCTACTACACGTTCTACCTGATCCAGCGCTTCGGCATTTCGGTGCAGAGCGCGCAGCTGCACCTGTTCGCGTTCCTGCTGGCCTCGGCGCTGGGCACGCTGATCGGCGGCCCGGTCGGCGACCGCATCGGCCGCAAGCCGGTGATCTGGGTGTCGATCCTGGGCGTGGCGCCGTTCGCGCTGGCGCTGCCGCACGTGGGCCTGCATGCGGCCACCGCGTTGACCGTGCTGATCGGCTTCGTGTTGTCCTCGGCGTTCTCGGCGATCCTGGTGTATGCGCAGGAAATGATGCCCGGACGCATCGGCACCATCTCCGGGCTGTTCTTCGGCTTCGCCTTCGGCATGGGCGGGCTGGGCGCGGCGGTGCTGGGCCTGCTCGCCGACCATCGCGGCATCGTCTTCGTGTACCAGGTGATGTCGTTCCTGCCGCTGCTGGGCATCGTCGCCGCGCTGCTGCCGAGCCGGCGACCCGACGCCGTCGCGACGCACTAGCACGACCGCGCGTGGCCGGCATCGGCCGGCGCGGACAGCTTGGCGAAAGCCAGCGGCCGCATGCTGTCGCGTCGGCCGTCGCGCCCCCATCGCCGTCTTCGCATGCCTGTCATCGCCCTGGTCTCGTCCATTGCCCACGCCTGGTCCACGCTGGTCGACCTGGTCGCCAGCCACGCGGTGGCGCCGCTGCTGGCGGCGCTGCACCTGACCGGGCTCAGCGACGATCCGCACGACATCGCCGCCTCGCTGCTGGTGGCCGCGCTGCAACTGTCCATCATCGGTGTGCTGTTCCGGCCGCTGGAGAGCCTGTGGCCGGCCGAGCGCTGGGAACATCGGCGGCTGGCGCGGATCGACTTCCACTACACCTGGCTGATGTTGATCGGGGTGTTCCCGCTGTTCTCGTTCCTGATCCTGACCCCGGTGGTCAACGCGCTGGGCGGCGCCGACCCCAACGCCGCGGCGGCGCCGGAGACCGGCCTGCGCCATGCCTGGCCGTGGTTGGACCGGCATCCGCTGGCGCTGTTCGCGCTGTACTACCTGGCCTACGACTTCACCTACTACTGGATGCACCGGGTGCAGCACTGGATGCCGTGGTGGTGGGCGATGCACAGCATGCACCACAGCCAGCGCCAGCTCAGCTGCTGGGCCAACGACCGCAGCAACTACCTGGACGGCATGCTGCAGTCGTTCGTGCTGGCCGCGGTGGGCATCGCGTTCGGCATCGAGGCCGACGAGTTCGCCTGGCTGATGCTGCTCGGCGAACTGGTGCAGAACCTGTCGCACGCCAACACCCGTTTCGGCTTCGGCCCGGTGCTCGACAAGGTCCTGGTCGATCCGCCGTTCCACCGCCTGCACCACATGCGCGTGGACCCGGAGCGACCGGGGCTGCACAACTGCAACTTCGGCCAGGTGTTCGCGTTCTGGGACGTGCTGTTCGGCACCGCGCTGTATGGCGAGCCGGTGCGGCCGACCGGCGTGGGCGATCCGATGGTGGACCGCGACAACGAGCTGGGCCTGGTGGCGCTGCAGTGGGAAGGGCTCAAGCGCTTCTGGGGGGCGGTGCGGCGCCGCTCAGGGTGGACGCCGGGCGAAGTGGCGTTCGGCGAGGACTATGCGCCGATTCCGGTGGATCATGCTGGTTTGCCACTGCATGTCGAGCCGCCTGCGGCTGCGGCTTCTACGCCGGCGTCGAATGGTTGAAAGGCCGGGATTGGGGAGTCGGGATGACCAGCCGTTCGGCTGTGGAAAGCAGGGATTCGTAAGAGCGGTGGCGGTTGGCAATGCCGGTCCTTGCTGGCTTCGCTGGCTGTCGCACCCTCACCCCAACCCCTCTCCCGGGGGGAGAGGGGCTCGGCTTTTCCCTTCTCCCCTTGGGAGAAGGTGCCCCGAAGGGGCGGATGAGGGTAGGGCGCAGCCTCGTGCCCCCAAACACCGCGAGACGCTACGCGCCGTACCCTCACCCCAACCCCTCTCTCCCACGGGACTTCCTTCGGTCGCCGGGGGGAGAGGGGCTTACTGGCTCACTGTTTTTTGAGGCAACCGCTCATGAAGGTCTTGCGGGCGTCGCCCTGCAGTTTCTGCGTCGCGGCTTGCGCGTTGCAGTCCTTCATCCGCTGCTGGGAGGCGTTGCCCGCCGCCGGGGCGGTGCCGCCGCTGAGGCAGGCCTTTTGCGCGCTCTTGTACTCATCGCCTTTCTTGCCCTTGTTCTGGGCCGAGCACTTGGCCATCAGGGTCTGTTGTGCGGTCTGCGGCTTGGTCGCGGCGGCGGCCAGCAGTGGGGCGGCGGTGAAGCTCAGCAGCAGGCAGGTGGCGGCGAAGCGGGCGGAACGGGTCATGGCGGCAGCTCCGGTTGGATGTGCCGGCAGGGTGCGCCGGCACGGGTGACCGGATCATGACGCGGCGGCGGCCGAGTCGGCAATGCGGCGCTGCGGCAAGGCGTCGGCGGCCTGCGCCGGCCCGTCGAGGAACAGCATCTGTGGCGGTGGATGCATCAGGAACTGCTGGTGCGAGATGTTCCAGGCGTAGGCGCCGGCCAGCGGGAACGCCAGGAAGTCGCCCGGCGCCAGTGCGGCCACCGGCTGGTCGCGGGCCAGTACGTCCTTGGGCGTGCACAGTTGCCCGACCAGGGTCACCCGCGCATCGCGCAGCACCGGCGGCTGGGTGCCGCGCAGCACCAGGAACGGATGGTCGTGGCCTTGCGCGGCAGGCGTGCGGAAATGATGGGTGCCGCCGCGGCCGACGGCGAACTGCGCGCCATGGCTGCGCTTGATGTCCAGCACCTCCATCAGGTACCAGCCGCAGGCGGCGCTGACGTAGCGGCCCGGCTCCAGGCGCAGGCGCAGGCCTTGGCCGTGCGTGCGCAGCAGCGTCGGCAGGCCCGCGCAGAACGCGGCCCAGTCGAACGAGGCCGCCGGATCGGCGTAGTCCACGCCGAAGCCGCCGCCGGCATTCACCGTCAGTGGGCCCAGCGCGTAGGCCTGGCGCCAGCCCTGCACGGTCTGCAGATAGTGCGCGATCAGCCGCAACTGCAGCTGCGCATCGCGCTGGTGCGACAGCAGGTGGAAGTGGAAGCCGTCCAGGCGCAGCCCGCTCGCGCCGCGCAGCACCTGCATCGCGGCATCCAGGTCGTCCACGTCCAGGCCGAACGGCGAGGGTCGCCCGCCCATCACCAGGCGCGTGTCCTGCATGCCCGGTACCACGATGTTCAGGCGCAGGAACACCGACAACGGGCCTGTGCGCGACGCGGTGATGCGCGCCAGTCGCTGCAGCTCGCCCAGGCTTTCCACGTGCACGCTGCAGTCGGGCAGGCTGGCGGCCAGCTGCAGTTCGGTATCGAGCTTGCCGGGGCCACCGAACAGCAGCCGGCGGCCCGGCTGGTGCGTGTGCAGCCATTGCAGTTCGCCGCCGGAGGCCGCCTCGAAACCGTCGACCCACGGCGCCAGCGCGCGCAGCACGGGGGGCTCGGCGTTGGCCTTGGCCGCATAGAACAGCTCGCACTCGGCCGGCAGGTGTGCGCGCAGCATCGCCGCGTGCGTCTGCAGCGCCGCCAGGTCGTAGACGTAGGCGCAGACCGGGCCGTCGGCCTGCGTGCGCAACTGCGCCAGCGCCGCGTGCAGTGGTGCGGGATCGATGCGCAGGCTCATGCCGCCGCCTGCCGCAGCGCGGCGCTGCCGATCGGGTTGGGCAGGAAGCTGTAGTCGGCATGGCGGTCGGCACGCTGCAGCAGGCGCAGGCGCAGGTTGTTTTTGGCCGGCAGCGGCGCGCCGTCGAGCAGGGCCTGCAGTGCCGGTTGCGTGCCGTGGCGCTGCTGCCAGCTGCGCGCGATGTCGCCGACGATCTGCCACAGCTGGCGTTCGCGGCGGTCGTGGCCGTCGGCGAGGTGGAAGATCGCTTCGGCCAGGTTGTTGACCAGCGCGCAGTAGGCGATGCGGTTCCAGCCGCGTTCGGCGCTGTAATACAGCGACTGTCGCGCGGTCTCGGACATGCCCGGCAGGCGTGCGGCCGGCCAGCGCGACGGCAGCAGCTTGGTGCCTTCGAGGTCGCGGATCCACACCTGTGTCGGCAGGCCGTCCTCGCAGCCGATCACGGTGTTCTGCAGGTGTGGCTCCAGCACGATGCCGTAGCCGAACCAGGCGCTCCACACGCCATCCAGCAGCAGTCGCGCATAGGCGCGGAACCAGGCTGCGGTGGCCGCCTCCAGGCTGCTGCCGCTGCGCTGCGCCAGCGTCTGCAGCGCGGCGGCGCAGGCCGGCTGGCCGCGTGCGTCGTTGGTGAACAGCGCACCGGCCACCTGCGGGCGATAGCGCGCGCGCTGCGCCGCGGGGATCGCCTGCCGGTACAGCACGCCGAAGCTCTCGCCCAGTTCGCGGCAGGCCTGCGCATCGGCGTCCAGCGCGGAGAAGTCCAGATCGGTGGCGGCCGGCTCCAGCAGCACGTGGAAGCCAGGAACGCGCTGCGCCAGCGCCTGCCAGTCCGGCGCCAGCAGGCGGGTCAGCGCCACCGCGCTTTCCAGTTCGTACCAGGCGTTCTTGCGCACGCAGTTGGTCAGGCGCACGTGCACCGACAGCTTGAGGAAATGATCGAGCTCGGCGTGGTAGAGCGTGCGCACCGACGAGGTCGGGCGCAGCGCCAGGCCGCGTTCGCCCAGCGGCTCGATCCAGCCGCGCGCCTGCGCCTGGCGCAGCAGCGGATGCGCCAGCACGCGCTCGGCCTCCCACGGATGGCAGGGGTACAGGTCGGCGCCGCCGCCGGCCTGTGCCAGGGTGGCGCGCACATCATGGCCCTGTGCGCGATACAGGCGCGGGTCGATGCGGAACCAGAACAGCGGGAAGGCGCTGCGCGCTTCCGGCGCGCAGGCCAGCACCTGGTCCAGCGGCACGCCCTCGCGGCTCTTGGGCGTGGGATGGAAGGCGTGGCCCCACAGCATCGATTGCTCGGCATCGATCAGCGCCTCGCCGGTGGGCTGGGCGGCGTCGGCCTGGCGCAGCAACTGCGCGGTGATGGCGATGCTGTTGGCGCTCTGCGCCAGCAGTTCCAGGTTCGGCGCGTGCTCGCCTTCGCTGAGTTCCTGCAGCAGCAGGCGCACCAGCGCCTCTGCGTCCAGGCAGTGCCACGGACGGCCGTCGGCCTTGAGGTAGGGTGCCGAGGCGAAGCGGCAGCGGCCCAGACGGTCGGCATGCGCCAG
The DNA here is from genome assembly GCF_009192905.1 of Xanthomonas sp. LMG 12459. Classification (NCBI taxonomy): domain Bacteria; kingdom Pseudomonadati; phylum Pseudomonadota; class Gammaproteobacteria; order Lysobacterales; family Lysobacteraceae; genus Xanthomonas; species Xanthomonas sp. LMG 12459. Next base: position 15,424 of record NZ_NSGT01000011.1, on the reverse strand, counting down.
GCGCACGCACAGCGTGGCGCCGGAGGGCAGGCGTAGGCGCAACCAGCGCTCGCCGGCGGCGGCGATGCCGGGCCGGTCCAGACCGCGGTAGTCGAAGTCGGCCAGGCCGCGATCGAGCGCGACTTCGCGCAGGTAGCAGTTGAGCCAGCAGGTGATCGCCTGCGCTTTCGCCAGGCTGTCGTACCACGGGTCATGCATCGGCAACGGGGACATGGACGGTTCTCCGAACGGACGTGAGCATCAGGGCCGGCAGCAGCGCCAGCAGGGCGGCCGCGGCGGCGGCGAGGAAGGGAACGGCCAGGCCATGGCCTTGCACCAGGGCACCGGCGAGGGCGCCGCCGGCGACGCCGGCGTACTTGCCGGCGGCATCGAAGCGGCCGAACAACTGGCCCGCGCCGCGCCCGCCGGCAACCTCGGCCAGGCTGCGGTTGAGGCCGCGCAGCGCCATCCACATGCCCAGGCCGAACAGTAGCCGCGCGGCGATCAACCAGCCGGGCGCCGGCGGCGCCATCTGCAGCAGGCAGGCCAGTGCGAACAGCGCCAGCCCCGCCGGCAGCGGCGACACGCGGTGGTCGCGGCCGCGCCAGCACGGCATCAGCACCAGGTAGACCAGGTGCGGCAGGCTGTACAGCAGGCCGGCGACCGCGCTGCTGCCGATGCCGTGCGCCTGCGCATACGGCAGGAAGTAGGGAAAGGTCACCACCATCGCGAAACAGAACAGGAACTGCGTGGTCCACAGCGCCCAGCGCTGGCGGCGCTGCGCCGCATCCGCCTGCGGCATCGCGGGTGTGGATGCGACTGCCGCCGGCACGCGCGGCGGATCGGCCGGCAACCGCCAGCTCAGCGCGAAGGCCAGCAGCGGCAGCAGCGCCAGGTAGCGGTACAGCGACTGCGCCGGCCCCAGCGCGGTGGCCAGGCCGAGCAGCGCCGGTGCGGTGACCATCGCCAGGCGTGCCGAGAACTGGGTCCAGTCCAGCGCCCGCGCCAGCGAGCCACGCTGCGCCTGGCTGCTGAGATAGGCGTTGGTCGCGGCCAGCGAGCCGCCGCAGGCGCCTTGCACGACCAAGCCGGCGACCAGCCAGCCCAGGTTCGGCGCGAAGCCGGCCATGAGGAAGCCAAGCGCCAGGCCGAGTTGCGCGCGCAGCAGCGAGCGCTTGCGTCCATAGCGGTCGGCCAGCCGGCCCCAGGTGCTGGCGGTGAGCGCAGTGCACAGCGTCGGCAGCACGTACAGCACGCCGCTCCAGCCGATCGCCGCACCCGGCGCGAGCTGCTGCAGCACCTGCGGCAGGAACAGCGGCATGCCCAGCGCGGTGAAGGCGGCCAGATAATGCGCGGCCAGCACCGGGCCGAGGAGGCGCTTCATCGCGCCGCCCCAGCCGCGACCGCGCGCGCCGCCAGCGCATCCTCGCGCAGCAGGTTGGGCGCGCTGTCGCCGTAGAACTTGTTGATGTCCGCCGCGCCGGTGATCTGCTTGCCGAGCAGGCTGCCGGCGCTGAGCAGGTACTTCACCGGAAGCGTGGGCGCGTCCAGCAGCGCCTGCGCCGGGGCGGTGTCGATGCCGTCCTCACGCAGCGCGCGCAGGGTGCCGTGCAGGCGCGCGCGCAGCAGTGCGTACAGCGGGGCGCGCAGTCCCGGCTGCCATTCCGCCAGCCCTTCCAGCACCGCCTGCAGATCCAGTTGCAGGATGATGGTGCAGAACATCCGCGCCAGCGCGGCGTCGTCCTGCACCACGATACGCGCATCGCGCGGGGTGCCCAGCGCGGCCAGCGCCGGCCGTTGCGCGTACAGCCGCGGCAGCAGCACCCGCGCCGCGTCGTTGTCCTTCATCAGCAGCCGCGGCGCGCGGCCGGCGGCGTAGATCAGCACGCTGTTCTGCTGGTTGGCCTCCAGCGCGATGCCGTAGCGCAGCCACAGCCGCAGGTGCACCTGGCACATCAGCGCCAGGTAGCTGTCCCACCAGGCGGTGAGGTCGCCGCCATGGAAGCGGTCGGCCAGGTGCGCGGCCAGCGGTCGGCCATCGGGCAGCGTCGCGCACAGGCCGGCCACCGGTACCAGGGTCGCCTCCGGCAACGCCGGATAGCGGCGCAGCAGGTAGGACAGGTGGCGTGTCTCGCCGACATGGCCGGCATGCGCCTCGTCCACGTGCAGGTAGCGTTCGCCCAGCGCCGGATCGTGTGCGGCCAGGTCGCACAGCACGCGTTCGAACCAGTGCCCGTCGTACAGCGTGGACGGTTTGATCAGGCGCAGGTTGAGCGCGCCGAGCGTGCGCATCGGCACCGGCAGCTTCAGATGATGATCCGGAAACGCCAGCGGAATCACCGTGCGCAGCGATAGCGAGGGTCGCACCTGCAGCCACGGCTGCGGCGCGGCGATCGCGCCGTCCGGCAGGGCGAAGCCGTCCTCGCCCAGCCGCGCGAAGATCAGAGGGTGCAGCGGCCAGGCGACGTGGTCGGCGTCCAGCGCCGGGTCCAGGCCGAGCATGCTCGGGCGCGGCCAGAACGCCGGCGGCGGCGTGGTCTGGGTGACCTGCGCGATTGGCAGCGCCAGCCAGCGCAGCGCGAAGCTGGGGCCGAACTCCGGGGCGTAGCGCGGCAGGTCGGCATCGTCCAGGCCAAGCTTGGCGCGTGCGCTGGGATAGAACGGATGGTCGCGGTGGCTGGCCAGTTGTTCGCAGCGGTAGGCGCGCTCGTGCGCGTCGGCGGCGTCCAGCGCGGTGGCCAGCAGTGGCCGTTGCTGCGCGTAGGCCTGCCGCGCCAGCGCGCGCTGGCGCACCGCGCACTCGGCTTCCTCGACATAGGCGCGGTGCAGCGCCTGGGTCTCCGCGTCGAGCCCGGCACCCAGTCGCGCCAGCCACTGCGCGGCGCCGGATTCGCAGACACTGTGCTGCCCGGTGTGCAGGACCCAGCCGTCGCTGCAGGCGCTCACGGTCTGCAGGTAGCCGGCGCGGCGCAGCGGCAGCCACAGTTCGCCGTCGGGCAGGTGCGCGATGCGCCACCAGATGGCGTCCGCGGGCAGCGGCGCCTGCGCCCAGGCGGCGAGCACCGCCGGCGGCGGCGTGGCCGCGGCGCCGCGGCTGACGATGCCGCGCAGGTCTTCGCGCAGGCAGGCGTCGATCACGCGCAGGTCGATGTAGCGGCGGTCGGCGTCCTGGCTCATGCCGCCACTCCGGTGGCGGTGTCGATGCGCCAGTGCAGCGACGCCTCGGTGCGGGCCAGCGCCTGCTGCAGGTCCGACGCGGTGTCGGCGAGCACGTCCAGCACGCCCAGGTAATCCTTGTTGGAGTGGCTCAGCCGGATCGCGTCGCCGGGTTGCCGCAGGCGCCGGTAGCGCGCTTCCCAGTGCGCATCGCTGCTGGCGTGGTCGGCACTGGCCACCGCCAGCGTGCCGTCGTGCTCGGCCACGTAGTAGCGCACCAGCGCCTGCGCGCGGCGCGCCTGCAGCGCCGGCAGCGGCCGGCCCAGGTGCAGGCCGAGCACACTGTCGAACCAGTGTCCGCCGAACAGGCGATCGAGCAGGAATTCGCGGCCGTCGCCGATGCTGCGGTAGTTGATCTCCACCAGCACCGGGCCGTCGGCGGTGAGGATGAACTCGCTGTGGCATACGCCGAAGCCGATGCCGAACGCCTGCAATTGCGCCAGTGCCTGCTGCAGCACCGGGGTGTCGATGGCGCTGCGCCAGCGTGCCTCGCATTCGACGAAATGCGGTGGCGCCGACAGCTGCACGTCAAAGCCGCCGACCGGCTGCAGGGTGCGCCCGTCGCCGAGCGTTTCCAGGGTGAACAGCGGACCCTCCAGCACGCTCTCCAGCAGCACGCTGCGCTGCGGGTGGCGCTGCCAGAAATCATCGAGGTAGGCCTGCAGCGCCGCCGCGTCGGCGCAGTGGCGCACGTCCAGGCTGGCCACGCCTTCGCGCGGCTTGGCGATCAGCGGCCAGGGTGCCTGCGCCGGCGGTTGCGCGCCCGGTGCCAGGCTGCAGAACCACGGCGCCGGCAGGCCGAGCGCGCGCAGCCGCTGGCGCATCGCCGCCTTGTTCTTGGCCGCGTAGCAGACCTGCCAATCCTTGCCCGGCACGCCGAGCGCGGCAGCGACCACGGCGGCGCTGGTCTGCAGGTGGTCGCTGTTGCTGAACACCGCGCGCGGCGGCTGCGGCAGGCCGCCGAGCAGGTCGAGCACGCCCAGCGGATTGAACACGTCGCACTCCAGCACCTGCACCGGTGCGGCCGGCGGATGGCGGCGGAAGTGCTCGAGGTGCGCGTGGCGGTGGTCGGTCAGCAGCAGCACCGGCACGCCCAGGCGCTGCGCGGCGGGGAGGAAGCCATCGGTCACCGCCGGGTGGCAGACGTGGCTGAGGAGCAGCAGGGGAGCGTCGTGCGGGGTCATGTGCGGGTCTCGTCGGGCGCAGGCGCACGCACGCCGCCGGCGCGGCCGCGCGGAGGCGGACACGGGAGGCATGCGCCGCGGCTGCGGCAGGGTCGCGTGGTTGCCTGGCGCATCGCATCGGGCGCGCGCTGGGTAGGGGAAGGACGCGGCTGCGTCCGCTGCAGGTGCCCGCGTCTCCCGCGGGCGGCGGCGCGCCGTGCTGGCGCGCGGTGGTGCGACTGCCGGCGTCGTCGTCCGACGCCGGGGTGGATCAGAACGTGTACTCGAGGCCGACGGTGACGCTGCGGCCCGGCGCCGGCTGCCGGCCCCAGGGGCTGGTGTCGATGCCGCGGTACCAGTACTTGCGATCGAACAGGTTGTTGACCGCCAGCGACGCGCTGAGCTTGCCGCTGGCGCCTTCGCTGAGCACCTGGCTCAGCTGCGCGTTCCACACCCAGTAGGCCGGCAGTTCGCCGACCGAGCCGATCGCGTTCTCCTGCACGGTGTTGGCCGCATCGCTGAAGGCGCGGCTGAAGTAATAGCTGGAAACGGCGACGGTGGTATGACCGGAGTCGGGCCGGTACGACGCGCCGAGGGTGAGCTGGTTGCGCGAGGTGTAGGGCACGCGATTGCCGTCGTACACGCCCGATTCCTGCCGCGCGTCCAGGTAGGCGTAGCCGGCGTTGAGGGTCAGCGCGCGCAGTTGCGCCGGGCTCCACTGCAGTTCCACTTCGCCGCCCTGGTGGCGGGTCTTGCCGAGGTTGCGGTAGGTGCGCGTGGTGTTGTCGAGCTGGATCTGCTGGTCGAAGTCGATCAGGTAGCCGCCGAACTGCACGCGGGTGCGCTCATTGGGCTGGTAGCGTGCGCCGGCTTCGTAGTTCCAGGCCAGTTCGGCGTCGAGGTTGTCGCCGAAGATGATCTGGGTGACCTGCGGCGCGCGCAGCGAGCGCTGCCCGTCGGCGTACAGGTACCACTGCGGGCTGGCCTGGAATCCCAGGGTCAGGCCGGGCAGCACGTCGTCGGTCTTGTTGCGCGTGCGCGCGCCGCTGGCCAGGTTGTAGTAGCGCGAATCGACCTGCTCGTAGCGCAGGCCGGGGGTGACGGTGACGCGGCCGTCGGCCAGGGAAATCGCGTCGCTCACGTAGGCCGCCGCGCCGCGGTCCTTGAAGCGCCAGTCGCGCACCAGGGTGTACAGGCCGTCCCTGAGGCGGGTGTTGCCGACCAGGAAGTCGATGTCCTCGTTGATCGCGCGCGCGCCCAGCGTCCACTGCTGGCGCACCGCGCCGTCGCCCATCGTCCAGCTCAGCCGCGGCTCGCTGCCGTAGACGCGGAAATCGCGCGGGGCGCTCTGCCGCAGTTGCGGCGGCAGGTCGGGGCGCCAGGTCTCGCTGGCCGCCGAGCGCATGCCGACGATGAAGTTGCGGCTGCTGCGCGCGCTGAAGTTGCTCCAGTCCAGGCGCAGGTCCTGGAACGGCCCCACATCGCCGAAGTCCTGCTGGTAGACCAGCGAGGCGCGCGTGGTGCGGCCGTTGAATGCGTCCAGCGGCCGCGTCGACTGGCGTGGATCGCGCAGGTAGTCGGCGGTGGACAAGGCGCCGGCCATGTCCATGTCGGCGACGTAGCGCTGCACGCTGGCCTTGAGCAGCTTGTCCGGTGCCAGCCACCATTCCGCGCGCAGGCGCAGGTTCTTGATGTCGGTGGCGCTGTGCTCGCGCCAGTAGTCGCCTTTGGTCCAGTTGGCGTCCAGTTGCAGGCCGAAGGTATCGCTGGCGTAGCCGCCGGTGCTGATCGCGGTGTCGCCCAGGTAATGCCCAGCGCCGCCGGCGGTGACCTTCTGGCCCAGCGTGGTGGTCCAGGTGGTGGGGATGTCCGGGCTGATCAGGTTGATCACGCCGCCGACGTTGTTGGGGCCGTACTGCACCGCCGCGCCGCCGCGCACGATGTCGATGCGGTCGACCTGGTTCAGGCCGACCGGGAACAGCGACAGGCTGGTCTGCCCGTACGGCGCCAGCGCCAGTGGAATGCCGTCCTCCAGCACCTGCACGCGGCCGCTGCGGCTCTCGTACAGGCCGCGCAGCATGATCTGCGGCAGCGCGCCGGTGCCGGTCTCGTCGAACACCTTGATGCCCGGCACCTTCTGCAGCGCGTCGTCCAGCGAGCGGTTGGCGCCGGTGCGCAGTTGCGTGTTGTCGATCACCTGGCGGCTGCCGGCGTAGTGCTGCACGTCCTCGACGGTGGAGCGGCCGAGCAGGCTGCCCTGCACCTGCACCGCGTCGAGCTGGCGGATCCGCGCCTGCGCGTCGGCGTCGGGCGGAGTGTCCTCGGCGCACGCGCTGGAGGGGGCGAGCATGGCGGCGGCGAGGGCGACGGCCAGCAGCGAAGGGGAAAGCGAAGCGATCAAGACGACGACTCCAGAGGCACGAAAACGGTCAGGGGCTGCGCAGGTCGGCCGCGCGCTGGCGCAACGCGGCCTGCAGCAACGCGCGGTCTTCGCCGGCGAACAGCCACTGCAGGTCCGCCTGCGCCAGCCAGTGCGCGCGTTGCGCGGCGTCGCGGGGATTGGGGCAGAAGGGAACGCCGGCGGCGCGGCAGGCCGCGTCGATCGCCAGCAGCTGTTCCCAGACCTGCGGATGGGTCGGCTGCGGGCCGACGCCCAGGTCCAGCGCCAGGTCCAGCGCGCCTTCCATCACCAGCGACACGCCGGGCACCTGCAGGATCTGCGGCAGGGCGCGCACGCCGGCGGCGCTCTCGATCATCGGGATCACGCGCAGGCGCGCGCGGCTGCCGGCGATGTAGTCGGCCAGGGCCACGCTGCCGAAGCCGGTGACGCGGCCGCCGGTGATGCCGCGGCGGCCGTGCGGCGGGAAGTGCGCGGCGGCGACCGCGCGCTCGGCCTGCTCGGCGCTGTCCAGCCCGGCCAGGACCACGCCGCGGGCGCCGGCATCGAGCACCCGGCCGATCAGCTTGGCATCGACCTCGGGCACGCGCACCCACGGTTCGCAGCCGCCCAGCTCGCAGGCGCAGATGGCGTGTTCAAGCTCGGCGGGCGAGCGCAGCACGTGTTCCAGATCGAGTACCGCGAAGTCGTAGCCGACATGCCCGAACATCTCGCACAGCAGGGCACTGGGCACGGAGTTGAGCAACCCGATCTTGCAGGCCATGGGGGAGGGCGCGCGGAACTGGGGAAGGGAGCGCAATCCTGCCGCAAACGAGAATGCTTATCAAGAAGATTCGCTACGGGTCTTCACGACCGCCGTAGACGCTTTCTGTGCGCCACCACACTTTTCGCTGCGACTCACTCGCCGAAGAGGAGCCGCTTTTGCGAATCCCCAATCCCGAATCCCCAATCCCTAAGCCGCGCGGTCAAGGCCTCAGCGCGCCGCGGCACGCAGCCCCCGGTACGGCGGCGTCGCCATCACCATTTCCGCCAGCGAATAGGCCAGTTCGCGCTCGGCCATCACCGTGCCGTCGGCGCCGTGGTCGAGCAGGTGCTTGACCTCGGCATCGCTGTGCGCCCGCGCCAGCAGGGTCAGCGCCGGGTTCAGCGCGCGCAGCTTGGCCAGGGCCTCGCCGGCCTCCAGCGGCTGCGGGATCGCCAGGATCGCGATCTTGGCCTTCTCCGGATGCGCCTCGGCCAGCACGCGGTCGGCGGCGGCACTGCCGCGGATGCCGGGGATGCCGTCGGCGTGGGCGCGTTCGACATGGTCGCGGTTGTCGTCGATCACCAGCACCGGTACGCCGCGCTCGCGTAGCACCGCCGCCAGCGCGCTGCCGACCCGGCCGTAGCCGATCACGATGGCGTGGTCGACCAGGTCCAGCGACGGGCCCGGCGGCAACTCCGGCTCCACCGTCACCGGCGCCTCCACTGCCTGCCGCGCCTGCCAGCGGTCCAGCCAGGTGAACAGCAGCGGGTTGGCGATGATCGACAGCAGCGCGCCGGCCAGGATCAGGTCGCGGCCGGTCTCGGGCAGGATCGCCAGGCTCACGCCCAGGCCGGCCAGGATGAAGGAGAACTCGCCGATCTGCGCCAGGCTGGTGGAAATGGTCAGGGCGATGCCGGTGGGGTGGCCGAACGCCCGCACGATCACGAAGGCGGCCAGCGACTTGCCGACGGTGATGGTCAGGAACGTGGCCAGCACCTGCCAGGGATGCTCGACCAGGATGTGCGGATCGAACAGCATGCCCACCGAGACGAAGAACAGCACCGCGAAGGCGTCGCGCAGCGGCAGCGAGTCGTTGGCGGCCTTGTGGCTGAGCTCGGATTCCTTCAGCAGCATGCCGGCGAAGAAGGCGCCCAGCGCGAACGACACGCCGAACAGGGTGGCCGAGCCGAACGCCACGCCCAGCGCGATCGCCAGCACCGACAGGGTGAACAGTTCGCGCGAGCCGGTCGCGGCGACCTTCTCCAACGCCCACGGGATGGCGCGGCGGCCGACCACCAGCATCACCGCCACGAACGCGGCCATCTTCAGCAGGGTCACGCCGAGCGCGCCGAGGATCGCCCCGGTGTCGGCGCCCTTGCCGCCGAGCGCGTCGGCCAGTGCCGGCAGCAGCACCAGCGCCAGCACCATCACCAGGTCCTCCACGATCAGCCAGCCGACCGCGATGCGCCCGCGCAGGGTTTCCAGCAGGCGCCGTTCCTCCATCGCACGCAGCAGCACCACGGTACTGGCCACCGACAGCGCCAGGCCGAACACCAGGCCGTGCAGGGTCGGCCAGCCCATGCTCCAGGCCAGGCCCCAACCGAGCAGGGTGGCGACCGTGATCTGCGCCAGCGCGCCGGGGATCGCGATCCACTTCACTTCCATCAGGTCTTCGAGGGAGAAGTGCAGCCCCACGCCGAACATCAGCAGCATCACCCCCAGTTCCGACAACTGGGTGGCCAGGGCCTGGTCGGCGACGAAGCCCGGTGTGAATGGGCCCACGCAGATGCCCGCCACCAGATAGCCGACCAGCGGCGAGAGTTTGAGGCGGTGGGCGAGCGTGCCGAGGATGAAGGCGAGCGCGAGCCCGACCGCGATGATGTCGATGAGACTGGTGTCGTGATGCATTCAGGATCGCAGAACAAGTAGGCCCCGAGTGTCGCCGATCGGGGCTTTTGTCGGCAAATGGATGGGTGGCGCCAAACGGCTGGCGGACCCCGGGCATCGTGATTGGGCCACAGGCCCATTACGTGGCGGGCTGCGCGTGCGACGACAGGACGGGACGATCTCGGCCGGGCGGCCGGGCGGCCGGCATCGGGAGCAGGCGGCCGCGAGCCGCATGCCCCCGGCATCGCGCAGGTGGGGCATGGACGCGCGTGCCAGGGCCGCGAGCCGCGCAACCGGCGACCCGGGCGGTGCCGTATCCCAGCCCCGGCTCCCGCTCCCCGACACCCTGAGTGGGATGGAAGTCGCAGCGATCGGGTCCCTCGCGCAACTCCCTGTCGGGAAAGACATTACACCGGATGATGGACGTTATCTGTCTACTGTTTCGGCCCATGCCGTGGTGTATGTTTGCGCCAATTAGGTGTCCTGCCAGGACCAGGGTGGCATGGCTAGACTGAAGACATTCGCGAGCGGAATCCTCTTGAGCGCGGTGTACTGCGCGGCCTACCTGGCCGTGTGGCACTGCTCTCTGGATCAATGGTTCCTGCCGATCGGACTGCGCACCGCAGCACTGCTGTTTCTCCCGTATCGGCTTTGGCCCTACGTTTTTCTGGGAGACGCGGCGGCGCTGCTGAGCATGCGTGTGCCGATGATCGAGGAGGGCGGGGCAAATCCGGTCTGGGTGTACGGCAGCTCGTTCCTGTTGATGCCGGCCTTCTCGCTGCTGCCTTGGGCGGTCCGGCGCAGCCTTCCTGATTTCCGGGTCGAGCAGAGCTGGCTGCCGCTGATCTGCCTGTGCGCGGCATTGTGGGCAGTGCTCGTCAACAAGGGAGTCAACTGGCTGCTGGGTGGGCCTGCCGCCTATATCAATCTGGAAAACACGCTGAAGTTCTGGATAGGTTTCTATCTGGGTATCGTCATGTTCGTCTTTCCCGCCCTGCTGTGGGTCAGGCGAGGAGAGGGAGATACAGGCGAGCGAAGGACGCTGCTGCACAGCGCGGGCGTCGCTGCGTTACTGATGGCCGTCCTGTTCGCTGGGGCAATGCAGGCCGAGGGTGTGCTGCGCCAGTTCGTTCTGGTTCTGATGATCGCGCCGGCTGTGTGGCTGACGTTCAAGCATGCATGGCGAGGCGCTGCAATCGGTGTTGTGATGGCCAACTTTGCGGTGGCCATGTCACTGCCAAAGACCAACTATGCTGGTGCCTACGATGCGGACACATTGCAGGTGCAGTTGTTGGTGGCATTCGCGGTGACTGCGCTCGCTTCGTTAGGCGCCAGGCTCTCTGTCGCCTTCGACCAGGCGCAACGCTTCGGCTTTGCCGAAAGGCAGGCCCTGCAAGTCGCCCAGGCCAGCTACATGTCGGCCGAGCGCACGCTGCGTAACCGCGTGATCGAGTACACCGACATCCATGTGCACATCAACAAGCTGCGCCGCGACATCGCCAGTACGCTGAAGGAGCACGGTCACTACGCCGCGGCGATGGAAATGAACCGTACCGGGGTGATCCAGGCGCAATTGCTGGACGATTACGTCGCGGCGCTGTATCCGCTGGATATCGAAACCCACGGCCTGTACGGCGCGCTGAATTCCATCGCCTTCGCCAACGCCTGCGATACCGAGGTCGAGGCGCGCCTGCACGGGGATTCGCGGCGGCTGTCGATCGGGCTGCAGCTGGCGGCGTATCGCTGCGTGCTCAACGCCATGGAAATCCTGCCCGATGCGGGCCGGCATACGATCACCGCACGAGTCTGGTCGGCACGCGGCAAGCGCGGCCTGGTGGTGACCGTGGAAGCCGATGCGGCGATGCCGGGCAGCGGCCGCAAGCATCACAGCGCCAACGAGATGGACTGGGAACTGGCCAGCCGCTTGAAGGCTCATGACGGCACCTGCCGGCGCCGTCATGAGCAAAAGATCAGCTTCCTGATCTCCGAGCCGCTGCAAAAGACCGTTATTTCTTGATGGTCACGGTCCAGACGTCGCCGTTGGCGCCGCTGGTCACCTGCACGGTGAAGTAGCGCGCATCGTAGACCACGGTGCCGCGGCTGCTGTCGAAGGTGTCGACGGTGCTCACCCGATCCACGTCCTTGCCCATCGGCGTCACCCAGGCGGTGTCGCCGACGCGGCCGACCGCACCGCGCACCTGACCGGTGCTGTCGTTGATCTGCAGGTAGGTCACGCCGTTACGCTCGAACTGATAGATGCGCACCGATGCGTTGGTGGACAGGTTGGTCGCCGCTGGTGCGCTCTCGCCGAAGCCGCGAATGGCGATCGGCGTACCGACACCGCCGCCCGGACAGCAGCTCTGTGCATAGGCATTGGACGCCAGCGCAGAGCAGAGCACGATGCCCGAGAGTGTCGCGAGTTTAGAAGTTTTCCACATAATCAGGTCCTTCCCCGGATGGGGCTTTTTTGCCTGCCGTTCAGGCGATTCCACATTACGCGAATCGCAACAGGCCACTGTTGACAAATAATCAATCGATTCATACTTGTGATGTGGCTCACGCTTATTTTTGCGGAGGAATTCCCGCAAATACGCCGCATCGGCTTGCTCAGGTATGGCCCCAGGTCACGCGCGATTCGCGTCGACCATCCGGCATCGCCGGGGTGTCGGGCGTGGACCTTATTGCAGTTTCCATGCCACACATTGCGGGTATGTCCTCGCGGTGCAGCAGGGCATGTTGTTGCTGGCGCTTCCGCGTTCGGCACAGCCAAGTGATGCCGAATGCCGCTGTCGATGGCGAGCGCGTTGCATCGTGGGGAAATCCATCGCGCCGTCGCCCGGCGTTTGTCGAATGCGATCACGAGTCGTGTCGTGTCTGAGATGGCCATCACCGACGTGACCGGATCGGTACAGTCGCTTGGCCCGATGCGCCCGGATCGCGCGGCGAATGTTTGACGCCTCTGCGTCGCTGTCGGCCGCGATCAGGCGACGCGTCGCTGCAAACGCATGGGTCGAACGGATGACGGCGCGAGTGCGATGCGTTGCCGAACGGGACGAGGCTTATGGGCGCGCGCTTTGCCGACGCTTCGTCACCGCCGCGTTGATGCCCATCCGATTCCTGCGTCAGCGGTGTAGCGCCGCACGCCATCGAGACCGACCTGGCGGACATGCGGTCGCCGCGTTGTCTGCGATGAACGCGGCGGCGGCGGTGCCGGGACACCGCCGCCGCAATGCATCACCAACTGTAGTTGACGTTGGCGTAGGCGAAGGCGCCGTTGAAGCCGAACGGCGAGGACGTGCTGTACGGCAGATAGGTGCGAGTGCCGGCGCCGGCGCGCGAGCGGTCGGGATACTCGTTGAGCACATTGTCGCCGCCGACGGTCACGCGCCAGCGGCCCAGCGTGTACGCGGCCGATAGGTCCAGGGTCCATTTGGCCGCATAGGTCTGGTCGGCGGCCGGCGTGGTGCCGAAGTCGGTGAATTCGCCCCAGCGCGTGGCCGTGGCGGTGAAGGCCCAGGCGCCGGGCGACCATACGCTGCTCAGGAAGAACTTGTCGCGCGGCGAACCGCGGGTGATGCGGCCGATCTCGGCACGGCCGATGCGTACCGCGGTCGGGTCGATCGCTTCCAGGACCGCAGGATTGCCGGCGATCTTCTCGATGTCGGTCTTGTTGTAGTTGTAGCCGGCGGTGAGATCGAGGCTGCTCGCGGGCAGCGTGAGCTTGTAGGTGCCGATCGCATCCACGCCCTGGGTCTTGGTGTCGATGGCGTTGGTGAAGTAGCGGCCGCCGCCGATGCCGGCGTAGCCGTTGCCCTGCAGGTAGTTGCGCACGGCGGTGGAGGTGAGGTTCTCCGAGAGCACGATGCGGTCGTCGATGTCGATGCGGTAGGCGTCGAGGGTGATGTACAGCGCGTCCACCGGCTGCAGCACCAGGCCCAGTCCGTAGTTCTTGGACTTCTCGGCCTTCAGCGGCTCGGCGCCGAGCGCGATCGCCGCCGGATTGTCGGTGCGGAAGGTGCCGATCTCGAACGGCGTGGCGGCGATGCTGCCGTCGGGCTGGGCGACGTTGATGAAGTTGGTGGCGACCGACTGGAAATACTGCTGCTGCAGCGACGGTGCGCGGAAGCCGGTGGAGACGGTGGCGCGCAGCGCGACCTTCGGACTGAAGGCGTAGCGCAGCGACAGCTTGCCGGTGGCGGTGTCGCCGAAGTCGCTGTAGTTCTCGTAGCGCCCGGCCAGGCCTGCGGAGAACTTGTCGGTGATATCGCCTTCCAGGTCGAGATAGGCCGAGTAGCTGTTGCGATCGTAGTGGCCGGAGTCGCCGGGCTTGAAGCCGGCGAACACCTGCGCGCCCGGCAGCAGGGTGCCATTGGCCGAGGGAATGCCGCCATTGACATAGGACGCCGGCGCGCCCGGCGATTCGTTGAACTTCTCGCCGCGCCACTCGGCGCCGAAGGCCAGGGTCACCGGGTAGGCCAGGCCGACCTCCAGCGATTTGCTGAAGTCGGCGTTGAGCACGTTCTGGGTGACCTGCAGCGCGCCCGCATAGAACTCGGTGGGACTGGCCAGGCCGAGGCTGTTGTTGAGGCTATGGCGCACGTCGAAACTCAGATCGTTGCGGCCGTAGTTGTAGCTGAGGTCGATGGCCAGGCCGCCGGCGGTGCTGGACTTGACCCCGCCGACCCAGGACACGTCCTTGCTGACGTTGTAGATCTGCGGCAGGAAGCCGTCGGGGTAGATCTCCGGGCGGTTGCGGTTGTCGCCGGACCAGCGGAAGTAACCGTTGGACAGCACCTCGCGGCGGCTGAGCATCGCGTAGGAATAGAAGGTGATGTAGTCGGCCGGGCTGTACTGACCGTTGTAGGAGACCGCGCCCTGGTCCACGTCGGGGTCGCCGTAGCGCTGCTGCACCTGGCCCTGGTACGGCGTGGCGCGGTCGGTCTGGTCCTGGTGTCCGGCCTGCGCTGCGAAGTGCACTGTGCCGGTCTCGGCGAAGGTGAGCCCGGCATCGCCGGAGAGCTGGTACTGCTCGCCGTCGCCGGCGCTGTATTTGCCGTAGCGCCCGGCCAGACTGCCGCCCGTGCCGCTGCCCTTGAGCACGATGTTGATGACGCCGGCGATGGCGTCGGAACCGTATTGCGCGGAGGCACCGTCGCGCAGCACTTCGATGCGTTCGACCGCGGCGATGGGAATGGTGTTGAGATCGGCCGGCGAGGAGCCGCGGCCCTGCGCGCCGTTGAGGTTGACCAGCGCGGTGGTGTGGTAGCGCTTGCCGTTGACCAGCACCAGCACCTGGTCCGGCGAGAGCCCGCGCAACTGCGCCGGGCGCACCGCATCGGAGCCATCGGTGATCGCCGGGCGTGGAAAGTTCAACGACGGCACCGCGCGCGACAGCGCGGTGGCCAGTTCGGTGGTGCCGGTGGACTGCAGCGTCTCCGGCGAGATGATGTCGATCGGCGAGGTCGATTCGGCGACGGTGCGATCGGCCACACGCGTACCGGTGACGATGACGGTGTCCAGCGTTTGCGCGTTGCCGGTGTTCTGCGCGTGGACCGAAACGGCGGACGTCGCCAGACACAGGGCGACGGCGTGGGCGAGCGGAGTGAGCGTGCGCGTCATGGGGGAGGCGGCTCCAGAAGTGGGGGGAGGCGCCGCTGCATGCGCACTCCCCTGTCCCCTGGCGGATGCGACGACGCGACCTAGGGATTACCGGTTGATGTCAGTGGAGTCAATATTCCGTTAAGCCGGATGCCGAGGTTGCAATTGCAACCACCGCTGCAGGCGTTGCGGCAGCGCCAATCCCGGGATTTTCCGGGCGTGTAGACAAAATGCCGCCCATGCGCACGGACATGGTGCACGCGGCGGTGCCTGCGCGCGGGTGCTGCGGCGTTTTTCGCAGTGCGATGTGAGGGATGCTGGCTGCGCGGCACGAGGCAGAGCACGGTGTTGGGCGCGTCGCGGTTGCACGAGCGCAGCATCTCGCGAGCAATGCGTATGGCGCTTGTGGGAGCGGCTTCAGCCGCGACGAGTGAAGCC
>NZ_NSGT01000109.1:0-7217 GCF_009192905.1 Xanthomonas sp. LMG 12459 | reverse complement strand
GCTCACGCCGCCGCCGGTGAAGAGCCTCGCGCCGCCGAAGCCGACCCCGCTGCCGCCGCCGCCGGAAGCCCCGGTGATCGACGTGCCGGAGCCGCGCCCGAACGACGTGGCCACCCCGCCGTCGCCGCCCGCGCCGCCGGCCGCACCCTCGGACATCAGCGCTAGCGTCGATATTTCGTCGAAGAACATGAACCCGCCGAAGTACCCGCCGGCTGCATTCCGGTCGGGCGCGCAGGGCGAGGTGATCCTGATCATCGATGTCGATGCCAGTGGTAACGTCACGAACGTTGCCGTCGAGAAATCCAGCCGCAACCGCGACCTGGACCGCGCCGCCATGGAAGCAGCGCGCAAGTGGCGGTTCAATGCCGCTGTCGTCAATGGACAGAAGACCGCCGGCCGCGTTCGCGTCCCGGTCAACTTCGCGCTGAACTGATACAAAGGTTGCGCGGACCGGCGCACCGCCGGTCCGCAAACCCTGTCTACTCTTTGCACCACCCTCATCACCACCACACACAACAAAGGTAAGCGTCATGCTGCAGGAAATTTTCATCGCCGCTGCTGCGGGGGGCAACAACGCATCGAACGCCCTGTCGCAGATGGGCTTCGAGCACCTGATCACCGAAATGACCTCCAAGCCGGGTGACTTCGCCGTCTCCTGGGTGGTGCTCATCACCCTGATTCTCATGTCCGCCTCGTCCTGGTATTGGACGATCATCAACATCTTCCGCGCCACCCGCCTGAAGAGCCAGGCCGACCGCGTCACCAGCCTGTTCTGGGACACCCCGAATGCCCAGGACGCCATCCGTGCGATGGAAGAGCAGCCGGCCTCCGAGCCGTTTTCGAAGATCGCCCTGGACGCTGCGCAGGCCGCTGCGCACCACCAGCGCGCCGAAGCTGGCACCGGCGCCGGTCTGGGCGAGACCCTGAGCCGTTCGGAGTTCGTCGACCGTGCTTTGCGTCAGGCCGTAACCCGCGAAAGCACCAAGCTGCAGTCGGGCATGATCCTGTTGGCGACTGTTGGTGCGACTGCACCGTTCGTCGGTCTGCTGGGTACCGTGTGGGGCATCTACGGTGCGCTGATCAAGATTGGTGCCACCGGTTCAGGTTCCATCGAAGTCGTGGCCGGCCCAGTCGGTGAAGCGCTGATCATGACCGCAATCGGCCTGTTCGTCGCGATCCCGGCCGTGTTCGCCTACAACTTCTTCAGCAAGGTCAACAGCTCGGTGATCGCCAAGTTCGACACCTTCGCTCACGATCTGCACGACTTCTTCGCCACCGGCTCGCGCGTTCGCTGATCCCGGCTAAGTCGTCCACGCAACGTTAACGGAGCCCGTTATGGCTTTCAGTAGTGGTAACAGCGGCGGCCCCATGGCCGACATCAACGTCACGCCCCTCGTGGACGTGATGCTGGTGCTGCTGATCATCTTCATCATCACGGCACCGCTGATGTCCCACAAGGTCAAGGTGGATTTGCCCCAAGCCAACTTGAAACAGGATCCGGACAAGAGCGACAAGCGCCCGAATCCGATCACGCTGGCGGTCAAGGAGGATGGATCGCTGTACTGGAACGATGAGCCGATTTCCAAGGAAGCCCTGGAATCGCGCTTCTCGACCGCTGCACAGCAGACCCCGCAGCCGCCGCTCAACCTGCGTGGCGACCGCACCACCAAGATGCGCACGATCAACGAGATCACCAAGATCGCGCAGAGTCAGGGCATGCTGGACGTCGGCTTCGTTGCGACCAAAGAGAAGGGGAACTGAGCCATGGCGTTCAGCTCAGGAGGCGGCCGTGGTCCCATGGCCGACATCAACGTCACGCCGCTGGTCGACGTGATGCTGGTGCTGTTGATCATCTTCATCGTGACCGCGCCGATCATGACGTACCCGATCGACGTGGATCTGCCGCAGCGGGTCATCAACCCGCCGCCGCAGTTGCGCGATCCGCCGCCGCCGATCGATCTGCGGATCGATGCGTCGAACCAAGTGTTCTGGAACAACAGCCCGGTGGCGGTGAGTGCGCTCCCGCAGATGATGGAAAACGAAGTCCAGCGCGATCCGACCAACCAGCCGGAACTGCGCATCGATGCCAATCCGGATTCCGAGTACGACGTGATGGCCAAGGTGCTGGCCGCCGCCAAGAACTCGGACATGAAGAAGATCGGCTTCGTGCAGCAATAAGCTTCACCGCAATTCGCTTCACCGCAACACCTCAGTCATGACGCGACTGCAAACGCCACCGGCAACGGTGGCGTTTTTTTTGTGCGTGCACGGTTGGCTGCACTGCCCGCTGCGACGATGCCTGCCCGCGGTCCTGCGTGTGGCGCGTCGCGTCGTCCGCCTGGCCGGGCGTGCTTCGCGCTCGCCTGCTCGCCTCCCGGCCTGAGCAGTCCGATGCGGGACCACTCCCGAGTCCGCCCCGCCTGTCGCCGCCCCTCGCATCCCGCCGCGCCGCGGGTGTAGGCTGGTGGCGCGACACCACAACACCCACAGGAGGCTGGCCATGGCGTTCAGTGCTGCAGGGAATCGGGGACCGCTGGCGGAGATCAATGTCACCCCGCTGGTCGATGTGATGCTGGTGCTGTTGATCATCTTCATCGTCACCGCGCCGATGCTGACGCGGACGATCGCCATGGACCTGCCGCAGCGGACGCCGGCACTTTCCAGGCCCTTGCCGCCACCGGATCCGATCCAGTTGCGCCTGGACGCCAGTGGCCAGTTGTTCTGGAATGCCGCGCCGCTGGCCTTGCGCGATCTGCAACCCCGGCTGCAGGAGGCGATGGCGCAGGCGGCCGGCAACGCGCCCGAACTGCGTATCGATGCCAGCCCGGACGCCGACTACGAGGCCATGGCCAAGGTGCTGGCGGCGGCCAAGAACGCCGACGTCCAGCGCATCGGCTTCGTGCAGTAACAGGCGGTCTGTGGTGCGACGCCACCATTGCCGGTGGCGTCGCGTGCGTCGGGAACTCGCGCGTTTCCGCTTGCGGGAGGCAGCGAACGCCCAGGTTGATTGGATTGCGCCGATCGCGACAACCTTGCTGTACGCGATCGCTGCGCCCGCGACGCGGGCAAGTTCCAGGGAGCCAGGCCGCGCTGCCGGCCTCGCTCAGCGTGCCCCGGCCAGCACCGCCAGATACGCCTTCACCGTTGCGTCGAGCCCGGCGTAGAGCGCCTCGCCGATCAGCGCGTGGCCGATCGACACTTCCAGCACGTCGGGGACCGCTGCCAGGAACGCGCTGAGATTGGCCTGGGCCAGATCGTGGCCGGCGTTGACGCCGAGCCCGGCAGCCTGCGCGCGGCGTGCGGCAGCAGCGAACGGCGCGGCCGCGGCGCTGTCTCCCTGCTCCCACGCGGCGGCATAGGGACCGGTGTACAACTCGATGCGGTCGGCGCCCAGTTCGGCCGCCACCGCCAAGTCGGGGTTGTCGGCATCGACGAACAGGCTGACCCGACAGCCCAGGGCTTTCAGTTCGGCGATCAGCGGGCGCAGGCGGTCGCTGTCCCGGCCGAAGTCGAAGCCATGGTCGGAGGTGAGTTGGCCGTCGCCGTCGGGCACCAGGGTGGCCTGAGCTGGACGCGTCTGCGCGCACAGCGCGATCAGTCCCGGATAGCCGGGACGCGGCGGCGCGAACGGGTTGCCCTCGATGTTGAATTCGACGTCGCGCTCGCGGGTCAGTTCGGCCAGCGCCAGCACGTCCTCGGCATGGATGTGGCGCCGGTCCGGGCGCGGGTGCACGGTGATGCCGTGCGCGCCGGCGTCCAGGCAGGCACGCGCGGCGTCGAGCACGCTGGGCAGGTCGCCGCCGCGCGAATTGCGCAGCACCGCGATCTTGTTGACGTTGACGCTGAGCTTGGTCATCGCTGGCGAACCGCTTACGGTGCCGCGGCGTCGTCGCTGGCGGCGGCCGCGGCGCGGCGCGCCTCGGCCTGCTCGCGCAGGCGGCGCAGTTCGGCCGGGTCGATCATCGGCATCGCGTCGCGCTGGCTGGCATCGCCGATCTTGGCCACGTACCAGCCGCGTGCCCAGGCCAGCAGAAAGGCCAGCGCGGCCAGCAGGCTCACCACCAGCAACCACATGTGCGGCGTCGTGAACGCCAGAACGAAAGCACCCAGCGCGAGCGGCAGAAAGAGCCAGTACATGACGATCTCCCCAAGGATGGCGCAGTGTAGCGCCGCCGGGCGTGCCGGTTCCACGTGGCACCGCCGCCGGCGCGCGCCGCTCCCGGCGCCGGGGCGCCGCGCTTACAGCAGCGGCGAGGTCAGCCGCGCCACCGCCTCCGGCAGCCGGTAGCGCCACAGCGAGCGCTTGCGGTCGTCGCGTACGCGCACCGCATCGGCCATCTCCCCTTCCAGCAGCTCGGCCAGTTGCCTGGTCAGCCCGCGATCGCGGAACAGCGTGGCGACCTCGAAGTTGAGCCGGAAACTGCGGTTGTCGAAGTTGGCGCTGCCGACCAGGCACAGGTCCTCGTCGGTGATCAGCGCCTTGGTATGCAGCATACGCGGGCCGTACTCGTAGATCCGCACGCCGGCCTGCAGCAGTTCGTCGAAGTAAGAGCGCGCGGCCAAGGTCACCAGCCGCGAATCGCTGCGCTTGGGCACCAGCAGGCGCACGTCCAGCCCGCCCAGCGCCGCCGAGGTCAGCGCCATGCGCGCGGCCTCGCCCGGCACGAAATACGGCGTGACCAGCCATACCCGCCGCTGCGCCTCGTGGATCGCCGCGACCTGCAGGCGATGGATGCTTTCCCACGACGAATCCGGCCCCGACACCAGCACCTGTGCCTGGATGCTGCCGGCGTCGCGGCTGGGCATGTCGCTGGGCCAGATCCGCGCCATGTCGAAGGCATCGCTGCCCTGGCGGGTGGCGTACAGCCAGTCCTCCACGAACACCAGCTGCAGGCTGCGCACCACGTGGCCTTCGCAGCGCAGGTGCAGGTCGCGGTAGGCGTCGGCGCGCAGCGCCTCGTTCTCCTCGTCGGTGACGTTGATGCCGCCGGTGAAGGCGATGCGGCCGTCGATCACCACGATCTTGCGGTGGGTGCGCAGGTTGACCCAGGGCCGCTTGAACTTGAACGGCCGCAGCAACTGGGTGGGATGGAACCAGGCCACCTCGGCACCGGCCTCCAGCAGTGGCCGCAGGAAGCGCTTGCGCACCTGCGAGGAGCCGACCGCATCCAGCAGCAGGCGCACCCGAACCCCGGCGCGAGCGCGCTCGACCAGCGCGTCGCGGATGCGCGTGCCGGTGCGGTCGGGATTGAAGATGTAGTACTCCAGGTGCACATGGTGCTGCGCGGCGCCGATGTCGCGCAGGATCGCCTCGTAGGTCGCGGCGCCGTCGACCAGCCACTGCACCGCGGTGGCCGAACTCGGCGCCAGGCCGGTGGTGGCCTGGGCGATCTTGGCCAGCTCGGTGCAGTCGGCATCGGGTGGGCACACGCTGCTGTAGTGCTCCATGCCCGAGCGCGAGCGGCCACGGCGCAGGCGCTGCCGTTTCACCTTCTGCGGGCCCAGCAGGTAGTAGATGACGAAGCCCAGGTAGGGCAAGGCGGCCAGCGACAGCACCCAGCTCAGCGTCGCCGCCGGCTCGCGTTTCTGCAGCACGATCCAGCCGCTCAGCCACAGGATGTACAGCAGGTAGGCGGCGGTGAGGTAAGCGCCGATGTGCGGGATGCCGGTCAGCCGGTCCCAGGTGTTCTGCAGAGTCGCGATCACGAGCATCGGCGGATTCTAGAGGGTGACGCGGAGGTTGCGGCGAAGGCGATGCAGGCCCGGCACCACGGCGACCGCCCGGATCGCGTGGGTTTGCTGTCTGGCGCGCTGGCAGCCATCCGCTCTGCGAACCTGCGCTGCACTGCGGGTGCATGACAGCAGGCGTTCGCGGCAACCGAGTGACGCCAAGGCGTCGGCGTTCGCGTGCGCCCGCGACGAGGCCCCGGTTCGGCGAATGGCAGCGTCATCGCCGAAGAGCGACAGGCCGCCGGCCCGCCGTGGAACGTCGATCTGCTGCGCCGCCGTGGGCAACGGGCGGAGGTGCGTCACGCTGACTGCGTCGCCTGAAAGATTCAGCGCCGCCGTCGGTGCCGTCGCATCCGCCGAGACGCCTGCCGCGTAGCCTATGGCGATGAGCACCGCCATCAAGGGCCGCGGCGCCGGCAGCCATCTGCCGGGCCGCTTCGAACGGACCGTCAGCCAGGCCGAGGACGACGGCTGGCACCCCGACGACAGCGAGGAATTCGCCGCCCCGCGCCTGCGCACCCAGGTGAGCGAGGAGACCGCGCGCAGCATCATCAGCCGCAACCAGTCGCCGGACGTGGGGTTCGCGCAGTCGGTGAACCCGTACCGCGGCTGCGAGCACGGCTGCAGCTACTGCTTCGCCCGCCCCAGCCACGCCTATCTGAACCTGTCGCCGGGGCTGGACTTCGAGACGCGGCTGTTCGCCAAGACCAATGCCCCAGAACTGTTGCGCCGCGAGCTGGCCAAGCCCGGCTATGTGCCCAGCCCGATCGCGCTGGGCATCAACACCGACGCCTACCAGCCGATCGAGCGCAAGCTGCAGCTGACCCGGCGCCTGATCGAGGTCTTCGCCGAGACCCGCCACCCGTTCTCGCTGATCACCAAGAACGCGCTGGTCGAGCGCGACCTGGACCTGCTGGCGCCGCTGGCCCGCGACAACCTGGTCAGCGTGCATTTCTCTGTAACGTCGCTGGACCCGCGGCTGTCGGCCAAGCTGGAGCCGCGTGCCTCGGCGCCGCACGCGCGGCTGCGGGCGATGCGTACGCTGCACGAGGCCGGCGTGCCGGTCGGGGTGATGGTGGCGCCGGTGATCCCGTGGATCAACGATCACGCGCTGGAAGCGGTGCTGGAGGCGGCCCGCGAGGCCGGTGCCGAGTCCGCCGGCTACGTGCTGCTGCGCCTGCCGCACGAGGTGGCGCCGCTGTTCCGCGACTGGCTGCAGGCGCACCATCCCGACCGCGCCGCGCACGTGATGAGCACGGTGCAGCAGTTGCGCGGCGGCAAGGACTACGACAGCACCTTCGGCAAGCGCATGCGCGGCGAAGGCGTCTACGCCGACCTGCTGGCGCGGCGCTTCGCGCTGGCGCACAAGCGGCTGGGCTATGCCGAGTCCCCGCGTCGCCGCCTGGACTGCAGCCACTTCGTCAAACCG
This sequence comes from Xanthomonas sp. LMG 12459, assembly GCF_009192905.1. Classification (NCBI taxonomy): domain Bacteria; kingdom Pseudomonadati; phylum Pseudomonadota; class Gammaproteobacteria; order Lysobacterales; family Lysobacteraceae; genus Xanthomonas; species Xanthomonas sp. LMG 12459. The sequence continues at coordinate 58 of NZ_NSGT01000109.1, read as the reverse complement.
TTGCCGCCGCGCCCGCCGTCGCCGCAGGGTGTGTTGTTTTGAGCGGGGATTGGGGATT
>NZ_NSGT01000108.1:0-22226 GCF_009192905.1 Xanthomonas sp. LMG 12459 | reverse complement strand
CTACTGAGAGATCACAGCTAGCGACGCTGCCGCGTGCTCGGCTTGTTCCGCGAGGGCTTCTTTTCCGCGCTGACCGCGTCCCGATCGCGCTCGACCAGGGTGTCCAGGAAGACACGCGCCTCGTCCCAGGACATGTCGTGCGGATCCACCCGCGCACCGCCGTCGGTGGTGACCGTATAGCCCACCACGTTGGCCGGGCTGTAGTCCGGCTCCCGGGTCAACGCCACGAGCTGGTAGCGTCCTTTGACTTGCACCGTATGATGGTATTCCACCATGCGCCTGGCCTCCTCGCCTGATCGTCCGCTCGGATGCTAAAGCAAGCCCGGCCGCGCGGCCAGCATCCGAACGCACCCGGTGGCGTGAGCGCAGACACAAAAAAGCCGGCGTCTGCCGGCTTTGTCGTTTCCACGTTCGCTTTTTCGCGTCGTGGTGGGCGGTACAGGGTTCGAACCTGTGACCCCTACCATGTCAAGGTAGTGCTCTACCGCTGAGCTAACCGCCCTTCTCTGCCGCGGCGCACCGCTGCAGGGGCGCGAATCTTAGCCCACCTGGCGGACAAGAACAATACCCACCTTCCGATCGGGCACCGCTGCGGCCCGCCTAGCCGACCAGACTGGCATCGCGCAGCTTCTTGATCTGGTCGCGCACCCGCGCCGCATCCTCGAACTCCAAGTCCCGCGCGTGCTGGTACATCTCCTGCTCCAGCGCCTTGAGCCGCGCGGCGATCTCCGCCGGCGCCAGCGCCCGGTAGTCGGCCGGCTCTTCCGCGACCCGGCGCGCCTTGCCCTTGCCTTTGCCCTTGCCCGACTTGGCCTCGGTCGCGTCCTCGCGCGCGCCCTCCAGGATGTCCACGATCGGGCGCGCCACCGACTTCGGGACGATCCCGTGTTCCAGGTTGTACTCCACCTGCTTCTCGCGGCGGCGCCCGGTTTCGTCGATCGCGGCCTGCATCGAACGCGTCATCTTGTCCGCGTAGAGGATCGCCTTGCCGCGCAGATTGCGCGCGGCACGGCCGATGGTCTGGATCAGCGAGCCGGTGGAGCGCAGGAAGCCTTCCTTGTCGGCGTCGAGGATCGCGACCAGCGAGACCTCCGGCATGTCCAGGCCCTCGCGCAGCAGGTTGATGCCGACCAGCACGTCGAACTTGCCCAGGCGCAGGTCGCGGATGATCTCCACGCGCTCCACCGTGTCGATGTCCGAGTGCAGGTAGCGCACCTTCACCCCGTGCTCGCCGAGGTACTCGGTGAGGTTCTCGGCCATGCGCTTGGTCAGCGTGGTGACCAGGACGCGGTCGCCATCGGCCACGCGCAGGTTGATCTCCGACAGCAGATCGTCGACCTGGGTCGCCACCGGCCGGATCTCCACTTCCGGATCGATCAGCCCGGTCGGGCGCACCACCAGTTCGGTGATCTCGCCGGCCGACTCGCGCAACTCGTAGGGCCCCGGCGTGGCCGAGACGTAGATACTTCGCGGCGAGCGCGCCTCCCATTCCTCGAAGCGCAGCGGCCGGTTGTCCAGCGCCGACGGCAGTCGGAAACCGAATTCCACCAGGGTCTCCTTGCGCGAACGGTCGCCTTTGTACATCGCGCCGATCTGCGGCACGGTGACGTGCGACTCGTCCACCACCAGCAAGGCGTCCGGCGGCAGGTAGTCGAACAGGGTCGGCGGCGGTTCGCCCGGTGCCTTGCCGGTCAGATGCCGCGAGTAGTTCTCGATGCCGTTGCAGAAGCCGACCTCGGCCATCATTTCCAGGTCGAACTGGGTACGCTGCGCCAGCCGCTGCGCCTCCACCAGCTTGTTCTGCGCATACAGCTGTTCGAGCCGATCCTTCAGCTCCAGCTTGATCGTGTCCACCGCGCTGAGCGTGCGCTCGCGGGTGGTGGCGTAGTGGGTCTTGGGGTAGATCGTGTAGCGCTGGAGCTTGCGCAGCGTCTCGCCTGTAAGCGGATCGAACAGGGTCAGCTGCTCCACGTCGCCGTCGAACAGTTCGATGCGCAAGGCCTCGCTGTCGGATTCGGCCGGGAACACATCGATGACCTCGCCGCGTACGCGGAAACTGCCGCGGTGCAATTCGTACTCGTTGCGGGTGTACTGCAGGTCGGTCAGGTGGCGGATCAACTGGCGCTGCTCCACGTGCTCGCCGATCGACAGGATCAGCCGCAGCGACAGGTAGTCCTCCGGCGCGCCCAGGCCGTAGATCGCCGAGACCGTCGCCACCACCAGCGCATCGCGCCGCGACAGCAGGGTCTTGGTCGCGGCCAGGCGCATCTGCTCGATGTGCTCGTTGATCGAACTGTCCTTCTCGATGAAGGTGTCCGAGGACGGCACGTAGGCCTCGGGCTGGTAGTAGTCGTAGTAGCTGACGAAGTACTCGACCGCGTTGTTGGGGAAGAACGCCTTGAATTCGCCGTACAGCTGCGCCGCCAGCGTCTTGTTCGGCGCCATCACCAGGGTCGGCTTCTGGATCGCCTGGACCACGTTGGCGATGGTGTAGGTCTTGCCCGACCCGGTCACGCCGAGCAGGGTCTGCTTGGCCAGGCCGGCCTCGAAGCCGGCCACCAGCTTCTCGATCGCCTGCGGCTGGTCGCCGGCCGGCGAATACGGCGATACGAGTTGGAAACGGTCGGACATGCACAAGCCTCAAGGTGAAGAGCGAGGCCGACAGTGTCGGCCGACCCCGCGCCGGGGAGATTTCCTACATGGGAACGCACAACCCCCTCATTCAAGCCCTGCCGCCCGGCCGCGAGACTGGCGACCTCGCACCGGGAGACGACGGACATGCGGAACGCTGCAGCCAAAGGCTACACATTGCTCGAGGCCATGATCGTGATGGCGGTGATCTGCCTGCTCGCCGGCATCGGCCTGCCGGCATTCCGGGAGCTGCTGGCGAACCAGCGCTTGACGGCGGCCACGCACCAGCTGAGCGCGCACTTCGCCCTGGCACGCAGCAGCGCGATCAGCTTCGGCGTCCCGGTCAGCGCCTGCCCGTCCAACGGTGACGGCAGTTGCCGTGGCGACAGCGACTGGAGCCAGGGCTGGCTGGTGTTCCGCGACCCGGAACGGCAAGGCCAGCCGATCGCGCCGGACAGCATCCTCAGCGAAGGCAGCGCGCCGGGCGCCGGCGAACTGGTACTGCGCTCCAACCAAGGCCGCCCCTCGATCCGCTTCCTGCCCGATGGACGCAGCGCCGGCAGCAACCTGACCGTCAACATCTGCGAGCGGGGCCGGTTACGCGCAGCGGTGGTGGTGAACAACACCGGACGCATCCGCACGCGAAAAGCGACCGAACCGATGCCCTGCCGGACGCCGGACTGACACACAAAAGCAAAGGCCGCGATCGCTCGCGGCCTTTGCGGATTTGGCGCCCGAAGTTGGACTCGAACCAACGACCCCCTGATTAACAGTCAAGTGCTCTAACCGGCTGAGCTATTCGGGCGGGGTGCGCATTGTAGCTATGCAACTGCACAAAGATCAACACCCCCAACACGCCCTGCCACATCCTGCTTGCCCCTTGGCCGAGACCGCAGCGAGCAGCGGCCCGCCACTCACCAGCAGGACATCGGATCGGTACCCGACACGCTCACGGTGCGCTCGCCCTTCTGGTTCAGATAGAGTGTGCCGCATTGGGTATCGCGCGCCAGCTGGGCGCCCTTGGGCACGGCCCGAAGGCTGTAGGCCTTGGCGCTGACCGAACCATTGAAGGACAGCGTGTAGAAATCGGTCACGCCCTCGCACTGGGTCGGGTCGGGTGCCGATGCGTAGCTCAGATTCGTGGTGTAGTAGCGCTCCATGTCCTGCCCGCGCTCCATCAAACAGGAAGCGGCAGTCGCACGGCGCGCCTTCACGATATGCGCCACATAGCTCGGATACGCGATAGCAGCAAGGATCGCGATCACCGCCACCACGATCATCAGCTCGACCAAAGTGAAGCCATTGCCGCGCCCGGCCACGCCAGGAGGTGCCACCATCCGACGGCGATCATAGGATTCAGTCATTGATCAGCTCTCTCCATTGCACCCGCGTCACCTTACCGGATGACGCGTTGGTCGAGATCGACGCCGTCGAGGCGTTGTCCAGATTGGTGATCATCTTGCTACCGATGAAGGTCGACCCGCTCGATCCCTTGCCGGTGCCGATACCGGAGACCGGAACGCCGTTCAAGGCATCATTGCTGTCGAATACGCCATCGCCGTTCACGTCGAAGAACGACGACGACAGGCGTCCGCCGGTGAAGGGATCGATCACCATCGTGTATCCCTTGCCGCTCGGGCTGCATACATCGCTCGAATCCGGGATGCGCGTGCTGCCTACCAGATAAAGCCCCTGGAAGTAGTTCGCCACCACCATGCGCTCGCCTGTCTCGTAGAAATCCATGTACCAACCGCTGGTGCCGGCACCGGTGGACGACTCGATCGTACGCACATTGTAGCCGTTGAGGGTGGTATCGGACAGGATCCGGATCTGCTTGAGATTGGACGCGCTGATCGTGTTGCCCTTGTCGATCAGACCATACCAGGTCTGCTGGTCGGTATTGGCCAGGTCCGCGCTGGTGAGGTAACGCCCGGTTCCGACGAACACCCAGGTGTCGAGCGTCGTAGGGTTGCGTGCCACCAGCGGCGTAGCAGTGATCGGCTTGCTGTTGCCTGCCACGAAGAGCTGGCCGGCGCTCCAACCGCTAACGGTCTTGCTGAATCGCCACAGGTTGCCCTTCAGATCACCCGCGTACACCTTGTCGACGATGCCACTGCCATCGGAGGACCAGGCATTGACACCGCTCAGACCGTTGTCGCCACCTACCCTGGTGTCCACCGAGGCCACTGTACCGGTGGCGATGTCGATCCGCACCAGTTGCGCGTTCTGCGAGGTACTGTTCGGGCCGTTGCCGAGCAGCACGCTCCAGGAGCCGTCGGCGACCTGGGCGATGACGGGCTGTCCCAGCACGTTGCCCAGGGCGCCGTCGTTCACTTCCCACAGCAAGCTCGGCGACGCCGGGTTGGTCACGTCAAGCGCGAACACGCTCTTGCCCCCTCGCCCCATCGTACCGACCAGGACGCTCTTCCACGCGCCACCGACGTAGACGTCAGCCGCCGTGAGCAACCCATCGACCGTATAGGCATGTGTATAGGTCGGAGACGTAAAGCCGGAGGAAGAGAGCTTGGAGATCGCCTCGGTCGGCACGAACGCAAAGAGTTCCACGCCAGTATTGGCGTTGAAGGCATGCAGCATGCCATCGTTTCCGCCAACGTACACCACCGGGGTCCGCCCCGCGTTGCTGGCCGCGAACTGCGGGTACACGCCGGCACCAGAGAAACTCTTGCCGCTGTAGAGCGACGGGTTGGGCGAACCGACGTAGAGCGGCTGCGAATTGACGATGTCGCCAAGCACGGCGAGACGATTGCGAAAGCTGCCGCCCGCACTCGCTTCCCGGTCGCGCCTGCCGCGGATGTAGTCGACCTGGTCGCTGCTCAGGCTACCCACAGTTCCTGTGAAACTCACCAGGCTGCCATTGCTGGCATACAGCACTTTGCGGCTCGCATATGCGGGCAGCTTGGCGTTGGCGCTCCAGATCGCGGTCTGCGTACCGGCGGCTTCATCGACCTTGTACGCGGTCAGCTCGCCTTTCCACTGATTGGCATCGCCTACGGTGTATTTAGCCTGGTAGAACACCGAACCGGTATCCAGGGCAGTCGCATTCGATCCCAGCGCCGCGGCCGACCCGGTGGCGTCCTTGAGGATCTGCGAGAACGCGTTCCTCAGGCTGGCGACCATGTTTTTGGCGTCACTGGCCACGTAGAAATTATCCGGTCGCGGATAGGTGCCGCCACTGTCGGGGGACAACGTGTCGCTATTCGTGTGCCACCAGCCCGGCTCTAATCCGGTGGTGGTCGCAGCATACGGGGAAAACCCCGAGGGCACGGCGAAGCCGCCGTACTTGGAAGCGAGCCAGTACATGTTCTTGGAAGGGCCGTACAGGTATTGCGCCTCGCGCACATCTACCCAGTAGGTGCTCACGGTCTGGCTTCCGGTGGTGTTGGTCTTGCCTTGGACGTCCGGACGCATGTCCACCGTGTGCGAATCGTAGGCCAGACCGGCGATGAAGGCCGAGTTGTTTCGGCCAGTCCAGCTATTTGAAATCGTCGTGCTCAGCCCCTCCATGGCCAGCACCTTCTGCGTGCTGGTGATGACGTTCACGCTGGTGTCGGCGGCGACCTCGGGAGGCGTGGGAGGCTCCTCCAAGAGATAAGCGGTATTTCCCGGCAGATTCTTGTCCCGGTGCGTGTTCACGTCGCCAATGCCCAGGATGGCATTGACCTGACAGTTGTAACGGATCGGATCGTCCCAATTGGTGATCACCGGGAAATAGTCCGCCTGGACCTTCGCCGTGCCCAAGTTCGAACTCAACGTGGAATAGGAAGCGACGTTACCCAGGTTCTTGAAGTAGCGGATCGCGGCGTAGTAGAGCTCGCTGACCGGATCGAACGACTTGGCCGGGCTGGTGGTCAATTCCTCGAACTTGTTGAGGTAGTTGATGACGCCGCTGTTGCGGCTGCCGTTGCTGTCGCTGGTGTCGATCTGTGCGCCGCTATGGACATCGCCCACGCCGATTTTGGGGTCTGCCTTGCTGTCCGGGTCCTTGTAGAGCACCCCGGTGGCAGGATCCCACTCCATGCGCGGGTTGCTGTAGCTGTCGATCTCAGGGTAATAGGTATTGGGACCGACGAACTTCATGCGTGCGCGCAAAACGCCGCCATCACGCTTCATGTCCGAATCGTTGAGGTAGCCAAAGATGCTGTAGCGGATCTTGTTGGAATACTCCTGGATCAGCCCTTCCGGCTTGTAGTTGGTGCTGGAGTACTTGGTGCAGTTGGACTCCAGGCCGATGTTCGGATCGCAGACCTTCACCCGCACGAAGACCCGGTACACCTTGGTCGGATCGGGCTTGATGAGCGACGTCGGGTTGTAGTCGATCACGTTATTGGCGTTTGTGCGAAGGTCGCCCGAGCCGGTGAACCACATTTCGCGGCCCAGGCCACTGACCCGGGTCCTGACGCTGGACCAGCCCGACGGCAACGGCGTCAGCGAGGAGACCGCGCTGGAGATCGTGCGGTCGGCGAAGTCACTGTCGCGGTCGTGGCGGGCCTTCTGCAGCACGGTCAGCCCGACCTGGTCGATGATGCGATAGCCACCGGTCAGGGCGGAGCGGAACGGGTCGATGGTCTGAGTGGCCGCCCAGTTCAGGTAGTTGCCGCTCCACGAACCACTGCAGGTATGTCCGCCCGCACTGTTCTTGGATGTCGGCACGAAGTAAGCCATTCCGTTGACGAGGTCGTAGCTGTAGCCGTAGCACTTGACCGGATCGAAGTAGCCCGCATACTCCGAAGCGTTGGTGTAGCTCCCCAGATTGGCCTGACTGATGATGGTCGGATATTCGACCGAAGGCACCAACGTAAGCGCGCCAGGAATGTCTGTCGGCAGCGAGATCGGGCGCGTACCCAGATCGATCGAAGCGCCGTTCCCCGAACACACCGCCGCGAAGACTCCGGTCGCGAACGCCAGCCAACGCGTCCGCCGGCGCTGCACTATTTCGGATCTGGCCACGCCAAGACGCATGCTATCGCCTGGTTTCATATCGCGGGATTCCATCGCGGGAAATGACTTGCTCATTGGACAGTCACGTTCGACTGCAGCACCACCACCGACCGGCCATCGGCCAGCGTGGGATCCTGGCTACGCGCGATCACCCGATACACCGACTGCAGCACGGCGCTGCTGCCGGATCCGTATTGGTTGGAGTTGGCGCTGTAGCCCAGCGACAACTGCTGACGACTCGTGCGTTGGCCCAGGTACTGTACGTAGTATTGCGGCGTCGTCGCACCGATCGACTGGATAGGACTTGCATTGACCCAGCCAGTTCCCGTGTCGGTGTAGGTGCCCGCCGGAGGGATTGGACAGGACGCGCCGCCGCTGCAATCGACCCCGATGCTTCCGCCGGAGGCCACCGCTGTCTTGATCGCTTCCTCGCCCGCCCGTAGCGCCGCTTCCGCGGACTGGAATGCCAGGCTGCGGTCGAGCATGTTCGAGCTCATTTTCTCGCGCAGCGTGACACCACGAATCACCGCCAGACCCACCACGATCATCACCAACATCAGGATCAGCACCACGATCAGCGAGATACCGCGCGGGCGGCGGCCGATGGCGTGCGATCGCGCGATCGCCCTCATAGCGTGCGATTCCTCAGGTTGACCACATACTGGACGGTGCGGTCGAGTTGCTGACCACCGAAACCGGTCTTGTTGCCGCCACGCACGGTCAGCACCAGCTTCGCGGCGATGACGTTGCCCCACGCGGCGTCTGGGGGAGAGGCGGCGCCGATCGAGGATGCGGTCTGGTAGGCAGTGCTCCCCGCGGTCAGGTAGGTGATCTGCATGTTCTGGACCCCCTCGACCATCTCCTCAGCCGCACCATTGTCGATCTTGCGATACAGCGAGCGCCCACCGGCGGCGTTGCTCGCCACGTACCAGCGGATGCCGCGCAGCCGACTCACCACCGAATTGACGCCATAGGAGTAAGCCACCGCACTGTTGGAACAGACCGCCGGCAGCACGCTCAGACTGTTGTTGCTGCAGTTCGCGCTGCTGGCATGGCTTATCACGTTGCCGGTCACGCTGCCAGCCACGAACAACGCCAGCTGGGTGTTGTCGCAGATCATGACCGTGTTGCCAGCGCTCAGGCCACTCGCATCGTCCACGGTGATGTTGGTCGAGCTCTGTGCAGTGGTGACGTTGGCAAGATGGGGATCGAGCGTGAGCACCTGGATGGCGTCGGTCCCGCTCGCGCTTCCGCTCAATGCGCCGTTTTCATAGCCGACGACGGGAAAGTTCCAATTCGTCCACCAATTGCTGCTGGCGTTGTTGATGACATTGGCCACTGGCAGGGTTCCGTCGCACGGGTTGCCGCCGGCTTCGCGCAGATCGCGTGCCATCAGTTCGAAAGTGGTCTGCATGCCATCCTGGGCCCAGCCCATGCCCTCGACCGTACGGAACACCCGCTGGTTGGACAGGAAGATGCTGATCGCTGCTCCCACCAGCATCAGGCCCAGCACCATCGCAATCATCAACTCGATCAGCGACAGGCCGTGCATGGCAGCAGGGCGCCGCGGGACGGCACTAGTCATAGCCGGGCCACCGTCACCAGCTGGCGGGTGCTGCTGCCGGTGCCTGTGGCCGACCCGGCAGTGGACGTATTCACCGCGCGCCCCCGGCTATCGTCCCACTGCACGGTTACCGTGCAGGTCGAGCTGTTACAGGCGATCGAACCGCATGTCGTGGTATCGGTGAACACGTTGGCGGCGCCGCCGAGCCCGGTCTTCATGCTTTCGAGCCACGCGCGTATGTCCGCGGACGCCAGCGTGCCACCGACCGCGGGCAGGCTACAGGTCATCGCCAGGTTGTAGGCGCCGCTCGTGGCCGCGCTGCGGTTGGCACGCATGGCCTCAAGGATCGAGTAGGTATGGATGACCATCTGGCTGTTCTCGAACGAACTCTGGCCGTTGTTCAACGCGCGTGCCTGCATCGCGGCTATACCGAGCAGGGTCACTCCCAGGATCAGGACGGAGATCAGCACCTCGAGCAGGCTCACGCCTGCCTGCCGCCGGCGGTTTGCCATCGCGCGAACAGTCATGACGGGCATGCTCCGCTACCATTGACACTGCTCACCGCGACCCGGGTGGCGGAGGTCGGCGCTACCGCACGCTGATTCTCCGCAGGGCGGTTTGTCGCGATGCAAGCGATGACCGACACGGCGCTGCTGGTCTTCAGGGTCCCGTTGGCGCCATAGGTGATGCGCGTGACTGGCCCGGTGACACCCAGCGGCGAGCGCGCCTTGTAGGACTGCAATACGCTATCGGCGCTGCCGGTCACGACCAGCCAGCCTTGCCAGGTGGACGCGCTGCCGCAGGTAGCGCCATCGCTGCTGCCGCAGACGCTCACCGGCGCGTTGCGCTTGATCGCCTCGCTGCGGGCGAACTGCAGCGCATAAAGGATGTCGTCAGAAGCCGCCGACAGCCGGTTGCTGTTGATCAGGGAGGTGAACGAAGGGATGGCGATCGCAGACAGCACCGCCAGCACCGCCAGCGTGACCATCAGCTCCACTAAGGTGAATCCCCCGCGACGGTGTGCGCAACCGTCCGGAAGCAAGCCTGCCTCGCCCATTACCCCTTCCCCTCCATTACCCTCGCCACCGTAGATCGTGCGACCGAAGGCCGGCAAACACTTGGCGACAAGCGGCATGATGCGCCGCACGAGTGGCATGATGAAGGACTCGACCTGCTTCCATCACACGATGCCACAGTCAGAACCCTATGCGCCGTCCTTATTGGAGGGACTGCAACAGCCGGCCGTGATCATCGGAATATGGATCACCGGCGAGGCCCTCGCGTGCATCCTTGCGCTGGCACCTGGAAACGCGGGCGAGCGGCTGATTGTATTCGGCATCGCCTCGCTACTGATCCAATGGGTCGCGCTATTCACACTGCTTGCCATGCATCTGGGGCGGCGATGGCTGCAAAGATGGCCCGTCGGCGTGCAGCTCGGCGTCGCGCTGCTGACGATGGTCGCCTCGACCGGGCTGGCGCAGATCTGCTTCATGCTGCTGTTCGGCAGCGTGGCCCCCTACCCCTCCCTGGCCGGCGCCTTGCCAGGGATCCTGAATACGATGGGCATCGCCTTCATCGCCGGGCTGCTAGGCCTGGTGGCAATCCGCAACCATCTGCGTGTCCAGGCGCTGTCGGTGCGTGCCCTGCGCGCCGAGCTGGAGGCACTACAGGCGCGTACGCACCCGCATTTCCTGTTCAACACCCTCAATGTGGGCGCGGCGCTCGTGCACAGGCAGCCCGATGCAACTGAGCGACTGCTGCTCGACCTGGCCGATCTGTTCCGAGCGAGCCTCCAGGGCCAACACGAAATGCCACTTGAGGAAGAGATCGAGCTCGCACGCCGCTACTTGGCGATCGAGCAGTTGCGGCTGGGCCCAAGGCTCGACATGGAGTGGCGCATCGAGCCTGCGCTGCCATCGCTGCGCCTGCCGACGCTCTGCCTGCAAGCGTTGGTGGAGAACGCTATCCGGCATGGTGTGGAACCACGCACCGCAGCCAGCAAGGTGGTCATTGAGATCGCCCGGTACGCCGACGGAGTGCGGATCGCGGTCAGCAACGATACGCTGCCGCGCCAAGTACGGCCGGACAGCCGCGGTCATGGCATCGGGCAGTCCTCGATCCGCAGGAGGATCTCGGACGTGCACCCCTGCTCGCACCTGCACATCGATGATTGCGACGAACGCTATACGGTGACCATCGACATCCCGCTCCAGGCCAAAGTCGCTCCGAGCACACGCCGTTGGCGCCCGCTTCGCATCAAGTGACGACCCGGTAGCAGGGCCGATACTCACCGGAGATCTTCATGCGGCGCTGTTCGACGAAGGCGCGCAGCAGTTCATCCAGGGCCTGCATCATGTCCGCATCGCCGTGGATCTCGAACGGGCCATGCTGCTCGATGCGGCGCATGCCGTCTTCCTTGACGTTGCCGGCAACGATGCCGGAGAAGGCGCGGCGCAGGTCCGCGGCCAGCGCATGCGGCGGACGGCCATGGTGCAGATCCAGCGCGGCCATCGCCTCGTGGGTCGGCTCGAACGGACGCTGATACTCCAGCGGGATGTCGACCGACCAGTTGAAGTAGAACGCGTCCTTCTGCTCCTTGCGGTGCGTGCGCACGTGCTGGATGCCGGCGGCCATCTTGCGCGCCACCGCCACCGGATCGCCGACCACGATCTCGTAGCGCGAGGTGGCCACTTCGCCCAGGGTCAGGCGCAGGAAGCGGTCGATCTGCTCGAAATACGGCGCGGCGATGGTCGGGCCGGTGAGGATCAGCGGGAACGGCAGGTCGCGGTTCTCCTCGCGCAGCAGGATGCCGAGCAGATACAGGATCTCCTCGGCGGTGCCGACACCGCCGGGGAACACGATGATGCCGTGGCCGATGCGGACGAAGGCCTCCAGGCGCTTCTCGATGTCCGGCATGATCACCAGGTGGTTGACGATCGGGTTCGGCGACTCGGCGGCGATGATGCCCGGCTCGGTCACGCCGATGTAGCGGTTGTCGTGCTTGCGCTGCTTGGCATGGGCGATGGTGGCGCCCTTCATCGGCCCCTTCATCGCGCCCGGGCCGCAACCGGTGCAGATGTCCAGCCCGCGCAAGCCCAGCTCGTAGCCGACCTGCTTGGTGTACAGGTACTCGTCGCGCGAGATCGAATGGCCGCCCCAGCACACCACCAGCTTGGGATCGGTCGGCTGCAGGATGCGCGCATTGCGCAACTGGCCGAACACCGCATTGGTGATGCCTTCGCTGGACTGCAGGTCGGTGCTGGATTCGGGGCCCAGCTCGATGGCCATGTAGGCCAGGTCACGGACCACGGCGAACAGCAGCTCGGCCACGCCATTGATGATCTCGCCGTCGACGAAGGCCATCGCCGGTGCGTTGAGCAGGTCGATGCGCACGCCACGGTCGCGCTGCACCACCTGGATGTCGAAGTCGGGATACAGATCGCGCGCCGCGCGCGGATCGTCCGAGGCGCTGCCGCTGGTCAGCACCGCCAGCGCGCAGCGCCGCAGCAGTTCGTGCAGACCGCCGCTGGAGGCATCGCGCAAGCGCGCCACTTCCACGCGCGAGAGGATGTCCAGGCCGCCGCGCGGGTAGATCCGCGCATCCACTACCGGCAGCGCGCGCGCCGCCGTATTGCTGGTCGTCATATCGAATGTCTTGTCGGTGTCGTCAGCCGGCGACTTTAACCTCAGCCCCCACAAAAAGAAAACGGCCGGGTCGCCCCGGCCGTTTCCAACGCTTCAGCTAGCGTGCGCCGCGATCAGAACTGATAGCGGAAGCCCAGCTGCATGGACCACTGCGACACACCAGTGTTGAAGCCGTCGGCGTCGGCATTGGCGGCCGTCGGCTTGTCGGTGTACAGGGTGTTGTACACGTACTTGCCCTGGTAGATGCCCTGCAGGTTAGCGACGCGAGCATCGGCGTAGAAGCCGTAGTCTTCGATCCGGCCCCACTTCTTGTTCAACAGGTTGCCCACGTTCTGGATATCCAGCCAAATTTCGGACTTGTGGCCCTTGAAGAAGCCAGGCAGCTGCTGGGTGATGCGCACGTCGAAGGTGTTGATCCAGCCGGAACGGAAGCCGTTGGCCGGGGCGTAGCTGCCGGCGTACTTGGCCAGCTGCGGGTTCTTGGCCAGCCAGTCGAAGAACTGCTGCTGCAGCGCCGGGTTGGCGGTGAACGCACCGGTGTTGCTCAGCGTACCGAACAGCACGTCGCCCGGCCCCTTCGGCACGTAGAACAGGTCGTTGGTCAAACGGCCATCGCCGTTGGCGTCGCCGTTGAACAGGTAACTGTACGGACGGCCGCTGCGGCCTTCGTAGACCAGGCCCACGCGGGTCTCGTAGTCGCCGAAGAACATGTGCTTCCAATCCAGCGAGCCGGAGATCCGGTCCTTGATCTCGTAGCGCGAGGTGTTCTCGGTTTCCGAGTTGGCGTTGAAGGCGTACTGGTAGCCCCAGCCCGATCTGGCGGTGGAACTGGTCAGGGGACCGACTTCGGTGGCGTGGGTGTAGGTGTAGCCCAGGGTCCAGGACCAGTCGCCGCCTTCGCTGAACGGCTTGGACAGCGACACAGTGAACTGCTGGGTCTTGCCCTTGTCGGTGTTGTCGATCAGGTAGACGTCGCTACTGTAGGCAGGATTAGCAAAGAAACGCTCATCTCCTTTTGCCCAAGCTCGCCCTGTGCGAGCCGGGTTCCAGTAAAGCGCACGACCATCAGGACCAGTGTAGGCCGGAACCGGATCCTGACCCGGAGTACCGACACGACCAATGTTCAGGTTTTTGTAATAAAACCCGTCCTTGACTTTGGTCACCAGCAGTTCGGCCGAGGCGACGATCCCGTACCAAGGCAGTTCATGATCCAGCGCCAGATTAGCCTTGTACAGCGACGGCAGCTTGAAATCGTTGCCGACGAAGCTCACGCTCTGGGTCGCCGAACCGGGACGATTCGGGACCGGCTGGGTATCCTTGTTGGCGCTGAACGGCACCGTCGGATCGTACGTGGTCAGGCTATAAGCGTTGTAGTTGAAGCCAGTGTTGGAGTAGCTGTTGCCGATCCACACCTGCGGCGCATCGCCCTGGAACAGGCCCACGCCACCGCGCAACTGGGTCGGACGGTCGGTGTCGAAGGTATAGTTGAAGCCGACGCGCGGCTGGATCAGGAAATCGCCGTTGAAGATCTTGCTGTTGTCGTAGCCGAAGTAGGCCTGCGCCGCAGCATTGTAGGTCGGATCCGGGCTCACGCTCGCGCGATCGCCGCGCAGGCCCAGGGTCAGGGTCAGGTTGTTGTTGACGTACCAGGTGTCCTGCACGAACAGGCCAAGGTTGCTGTTCTTGTAGTTGGCGGCGATCGAACCCGGGCTACGCTCCTGGCTGAGCTGGTACGTGCTCCAGCGGCCGCTGGCGAAGTTGTCCAGGCCGAAGAAGGTGTACACGCCCCAGGTGTTGGCACCGTACAAATTGTAGATGTCGTTGGTGCTGTAGTCGACGCCGAACTTCAGGTTGTGGTTGTCCAGCGTCAGGGTGCCCGCACCGTAGTAGTTCCAGGTCTTGGTGGTGAGGATGTTGCCCTGCGAGTTGGTCTCGGTGCCCAGGAACAGCACGTCGCCACTTGGTTTCGCTGCCGAACCATCGAAGTACACGGCGATGCTGGGCGCATTGGTCGGCACCACGCGGATCGCGGAATAGTCGCGGTAGGACACCTTGAACTCGGTGGAGAAGTTCTCGGACCAGTCGCTGAACAACTGGCCGACGTAGCTCTCGACCGACTTCTCGTGCTGGTACCAGTACGAGCTCAGCGAGGCCTGGGTGGAACTGCCGGCGCCGTTGATGCGCAGCTTGCTCTGGTCGAGCTTGCTGTAGCGGAAGCTGGCGCGGTGGTTGTCGCTGATGTTCCAGTCCAGCTTGAGCGCGTATTCCTTCAGGTCGGTGTTGCCGTCGCTGTCCAGGCCGCCGGCATCGAAGCCGTAGTTCTTGGCGATCTGCTGGGCACGGGTCACGTCGGCCATGCCGTACTTGGCGTTGGCCTTGCCCAGCGCGGTGCTGCCCAGGTCGACGCCCGGCGCATCCTGCTGGAACTTCTCGTAGTTGGCGAAGAAGAACAGCTTGTCCTTGACGATCGGGCCGCCGAAGGTCGCGCCGTAGGTCTTCTCCTTGGTGAAGCCGTTGAACTTGCTGCCGTCCGGGTTGTCGCCGAACCAGTCGCCATCGCGATAGCTGCCGTACACCGAACCGTGGAACTCGTTGGTACCGGACTTGGTCACCGCGTTGACGGTGGCGCCGGCGGCGCTGGCGATGCTGACGTCGTAGTTGGACAGGTTGACGTCGATGGCTTCGATCGCTTCCATCGACACCGGCTGACGCCGGGTGGTCATGTTGTTGCCTTCCAGGCCGAAGGTGTCGCTGGCCGAGACGCCGTCGATGTTGATCGAGTTGTAGCGCGGATTCAGGCCGCCGGCGCTGATCGTGCCCGAGGCGCGATCGACGAAGGCCACGCGCGGATCCAGACGCATGTAGTCCTGGATGTTGCCGTTGATCGACGGCAGCGCTTCGATCTGCTCGCGACCGATGTTGGTGCCCGAGCCCGTCTTGGTGGCGCTGAACACTTCCGAGCCGGAGGCGATGGCGACGGCGTTGACCGTCTCCAGCGTGGTCGGCGCAGCCATGTCGCCGGTCAGGTCGGCGTTGATGGTGGCGTTCTGGTTGACGCTCAGGTACACGCCGTCTTCGGTCTTGGTGCCGTCACCCGGCTTGGTGATGGTGATGCTGTACGGACCGCCGACGCGCAGGCCGCGCGCGTTGTAGCGACCGGCGGCATCGGTGGTGGCGCGGCTGACCGTGCCCGACTCGACGTGGGTGATGGTCACCTCGGCGCCGGCGACCGGCTGGCCGCCGTGGGTCACCACACCGCCGACACCGGCGGAGGTGCTCTGGGCGAACACCGGCGCCGCGGCCAGCGCCGCAACGAGGCCCAGAGTGAGCTTGGACATCCGCAGACGGGGTTGAATCATTGCAATAGCCTCGATGGAGTTTGACGAAATGCGCATGGCAGGCCGTGCGGGGTACGGACGCACGGCCGCGGAATGAGGGGGCTGATCACCCTTGCCGATTCCCCGCAAGGGTTAACATGAGTTTAACACCATAGGGCCAATTTGTTGCCAAACCGTGACAACGCGGCACAAGCGGACATCAGAAGACGTCGATCCCAGTCCTGGCGGGCTTCGGCGACAACGCCGGGACTGGCACGGAAGGCCGCCCGGGACCGCCGCCGGCCACGCCCCCCCTCCCCGTGCCGCCTAAGGGGGCCGCAGCAAGCAGCCTGGCGTGCTCGAAGCCAGGCCCGCCCGGGGCCAGCGCCGTCCCCACGGCGCCCCCGACTCGGCCGCGATGCAACCTCAGCCGGCGACCGGCAGCTTCAGATAAGCGCTGAGCCCGTCCAGGAACATCTGCACCGAGATCGCCACCAGCAGCATGCCCATCAGCCGCTCGACCGCGGTCAGCACGCGCATGCCGAGCAGCTTGTACAGCAGCGTGCCGGAGAACAGCAGGGCCGAGGTCGCCAGCCAGGCCAGGATCAGCGCCAGGCTCCACTCGCCCAGCCGGGTCGGCTCGTTGCTGCCCATCAGCATCACCGCGGCCATGCCGGAGGGGCCGGCGACCAGCGGGATGGCCAGCGGCACGATGAAGGGCTCGCCATCGGGAATTTCGCCCATCAGCCCTTCCGGGCGCGGGAAGATCATGCGGATGCCGATCAGGAACAGCACGATGCCACCGGCGATCGCCACCGACTCCTGGCGCAGGTGCATCACTTCCAGGGCGTACTTGCCGCCCCACAGGAAGCCCATCAGCACGCCCAGCGCGATCAGCAGTTCGCGCGCCAGCACGACGCGCTGGCGCCGCGCCGGCAGCGGCTTGAGCACGCTGAGGAACACCGGGATGTTGCCCAGCGGGTCGAGGATCAGGAACAGCAGCAGCGCTGCCGACAGGATGGTCATGCCAGGGGATTCCAGATTGCGCCGCGGTGCGCGGCGCCGGCGGGCGACAGCAGGTCGACGCAGGCGCCGGCGTAGCGCGCCGGATCGACCGCGTCGCGGTCTTCTTGATGGGTGTAGGCGCGGGCGCGCAAGGCGGTGCGCATCGGCCCCGGCTGCAGGCCGGCCACGCGCACGCGCGAGGCGGCCAGCTCGCCGTGCAGGCTCGCCAGCAGGCCGCGGCGGCCGTGCTGGGCCGCGCCGTAGCCGCCCCAGTAGGCCTGGCCGACCCGCGCCGGATCGTCCACCGCGAACACGATCGCGGCATCCTCGGCCTGCCGCAGCAACGGCAGGCAGGCCTGGGTCAGCCAGGCCGCGGCGGTCAGGTTGACGTGGATCGCGCGCGCGAACTGGGCCGGATCGGCATGCTCGAACGGGGTCAGCCCGGCGAAGTCGGCGGCGCAGTGCAGCAGCCCGTCCAGGCGGCCGAGCTCGCCCTGCAGACGCTCGGCCAGGGTCGCGTAGTCCGGCGGAGTGGCGCCGAGCAGGTCCAGCGGGTACAGCAGCGGCGCGGCGCCGACCGCGGCGATCGCGTCGTAGACGCGGTTCAAGCGTGCCGGCTTGTGCCCGAGCAGGACCACGGTGGCCCCCGCCTGGGCGCAGGCCAGCGCCGCAGCGCTGCCGAGCCCGCCGGCGGCGCCGCTGACCAGGACCACCCGCTGCGCCAGCGCGCCGGCCTGCGGCGACGCAGGCGCACTCACGACTGGTAGGCCTCGGTCACGATGCGCTGCAACTCGCCGGACTCGAACAGTTCCATGGTGATGTCGCAGCCACCGATCAACTCGCCATGGATGAACAGCTGCGGGAACGTCGGCCAGTTCGAATAGCGCGGCAGATTGGCCCGGATCTCGGGCTCGTCGAGCACGTTGACGGTGTGCAGGCGGTCGGCGCCGGCGGCCAGCAACGCCTGCAACGCGCGGCTGGAAAAGCCGCACATCGGGTACTGCGGCGTGCCCTTCATGAACAACACGATGGGATGGCGTTCGACGTCGGCCTGGATGCGCTCCATCACCTGCATGCGGGTTCTCTCCTGCTGGGGCGAAAGAACGACCTTGGCGGTCGGCTAGACTCTCGCGTAGCCGCATAGTGTAAGCCCTGCGCGCGGCAGTACCGCGACGCGCGCCCGAAACCGCCAGAGGATCCATGCCCATCGAACTCGCTCCCCTGCCCTACGCCGCCGCGGCGCTGGCCCCGCACCTGTCCGCCGCCGCGGTGGAACAGCACCACGGCCAGCACCAGCGCGCGTTGGTGGAACGGCTCAATGCGCGGCTCGCCGGCAGCGACCTGGCCGAGCTAGCGCTGCCGGACCTGCTGCGGCGCGCGCAGGGCCGGCTGTTCCAGGAAGCGGCCGAGGTCTGGAATCACGAGTTCTACTGGCGTGGCCTGCGCCCGCGCGGCGGCGGCGAACCGGGCGGCGCGCTCGGCGAGCGCCTGACCAGGAGTTTCGGCGACGTGGCGCGGTTCAAGGCAGAGTTCGAGCGCATGGCCCTGGCGCTGTTCGGTTCGGGCTGGGTCTGGCTGGTGCAGCGTCCCGACGGCAACCTGGCCGTGGTCAGCACCGCCAACGCCGGCACCCCGCTGACCGGCGACGACACGCCGCTGCTCGGCTGCGACGTCTGGGAACACGCTTACTACATCGACCATCCCGGCGACCGCGCGCGCTATCTGCAGGCGTTCTGGAAACTGGTCAATTGGGAGTTCGCGGCGTCCAATCTGCGTTGAGCGGGGATTGGGGAGTCGGGATTGGGGATTCGCAGGAGCGGCGGCCGTGGCTGCCGGTTCCTGGCCCAGGCGTGGCCTGGGCGCTCCTGCTGCTGGTTCAGCGCTCGCCGCGCAACGCGGCGACCACCGGGGCGACCTGGGCCTCGCGCTGCAGTTGCGCGCCCACGGTCTGCAGGGCCAGCGCCAGCGCCTCCGGCGTGTCCTCGCGCAGGGTGGCGTGGCCGACCTTGCGGCCTTCGCGCGGCTGCTTGCCGTAGTCGTGCCAATGCCCGCCGGGCTGCGCCAGGACCGGTGCGGCGTCGGGCATCGCGCCGATCCAGTTGAGCATGCAGGCATGGCCACGCATGCGCGTGGAGCCCAGCGGCAGCCCCAGCACCGCACGCAGGTGGTTCTCGAACTGCGAGGTCTCCGCGCCTTCGATGGTCCAGTGGCCGGAGTTGTGCACGCGCGGGGCCATCTCGTTGGCCAGCAGTTCGCCGTCGCGGCAGAACAGTTCCAGCGCGAACACGCCCACATACTGCAGGCGTTCGGCCAGGGCACGCGCATGCGCCACCGCCGCCTGCTCCAGCGCGGCATCGGCCTGCGCCGGCGCCAGGCTGGCCGACAGCACGCCGTGCACATGCCAGTTCTCGGTCAGCGGCCAGGTGCGGAACTCGCCGTCGCGGCCGCGCACCGCCACCACGCTGACCTCGCGCTGGAACGGTACGAACGCCTCGGCGATCAGGCCGACGCTGGCCGCCTGCGCGCCCAGCGCCGCCCAGGCCGCATCGGCGTCGGCGGCGGAGGCGATGCGGAACTGGCCCTTGCCGTCGTAGCCGAGCCGGCGGGTCTTGAGGATGCACGGCGTGCCGACCTGCGCCAGCGCCGCGTCCAGATCGGCGCGGGTGTCGATCGCGGCGAACGCCGGCACGGGAATGCCGAGCTCGCGGAACAAGGTCTTCTCGGCCAGGCGATCCTGCGCCACGGCCAGCGCATCCGGGCTCGGGAACACCGGCACCTGCCCGGCCAGGGCGGCGGCGCTATCCGCGGGCACGTTCTCGAAATCGAAGGTCGCCACGTCGACCGCGTCCGCGAACGCGGCCAGCGTGGCTCGGTCAGCATAGTCGCCGACCCGCAGCGGCGCGACCTGTCCGGCGCAGGCATCGGCTGCCGGATCCAGCAGCGCGAAGCGCAGGCCCAGCGGCACGCCGGCCACCGCCATCATCCGTGCCAACTGCCCCGCTCCCAGGATACCGACGGTGGTCATTGGCGCGGATCGTCCTTGGCCATCACGTCGTCGGTCTGGCGCTGACGGAACTCGCCCAGCGCGGCACCGATCTCAGCGTGGTCGTGGGCCAGCATCGCCGCGGCAAACAGCGCGGCGTTGGCCGCGCCGGCATTGCCGATCGCGAAGGTGGCCACCGGGATGCCCGCCGGCATCTGCACGATCGACAGCAGCGAGTCCATGCCGTTGAGCGCCTTGGACTGCACCGGCACGCCCAGCACCGGCACTGCGGTCTTGGCCGCGAGCATGCCCGGCAGGTGCGCGGCGCCGCCGGCGCCGGCCACGATCGCGCGCAGGCCGCGCCCAGACGCCTGCTCGGCGTAGGAGAACAACACATCCGGCGTGCGGTGCGCCGACACCACCTTCACTTCATAGGGCACACCCAGCGCATCGAGTTTCTGCGCCGCATGCTGCATGGTCTCCCAGTCGGAGCGGGAACCCATCACGATGCCGACGAGCGGCGCGGTTTGCTTGGAGGTCATGGCCGTCCCCTGCCTTAAAGACGTATTCTAGCCGTCTTCCACGCAAGACGAAGACCGGATGGACCGCAAACTGCTCGACCTGCTGTGCTCGCCCGACACCCGCCAACCACTGGCGCTGCTGGAGGCGCGCGGCCTGGAGGCGCTGAACCGCGCCATCGCCGCCGGCGGCGTGCAGCGCGCCGATGGCAGTGCGCAGGCGCAACCGCTGCGCGAAGCCCTGATCACCCGCGACCGCAAGCAGGTGTTCCGCGTCGACGACGGCATCCCGGTGCTGCTGGCCGAAGAGGCCATCGGCACCGCCCAGCTCGCCGATTTCCCGGCCAAATGAGCCGCGACATGGCGCCGCCGCAGGCGCCCGCCGCGGAGCTGATCGCCGCCGATGTCGCGCGTGCGCTGGCCGAGGATCTCGGCAGCGGCGACGTCACCGCCGCGCTGCTGCCCGACCGCGCCGACAGCGCCTACCTGCTGTGCAAGCAGGACGCCGTGATCGCCGGCCGCCCCTGGTTCGACGCCTGCCACCAGGCGCTGGACCCGCAGGTCCGCATCGACTGGCAGGTGAGCGAAGGCCAGCGCGTGGCCGCCGGCACGGTGCTGGCGTTGCTGCACGGGCGCAGTCGCGCCCTGGTCAGCGCCGAGCGCGCCTCGCTGAACTTCCTGCAGACCCTGTCGGCCACCGCCACCGCCACCGCCGCCTACGTGGCCGCGGTCGCCGGCACCGGCGCGCGCATCCTGGACACGCGCAAGACCCTGCCCGGCCTGCGCCTGGCGCAGAAGTACGCGGTGCGCTGCGGCGGCGGCAGCAACCACCGCATCGGCCTGTACGACACGGTGATGCTCAAGGAGAACCACATCCACGCCGCCGGTTCGCTGCCTGCGGCGGTGGCCGCCGCGCGCGCGCAATGGCCGGCGCTGCCGCTGGTGGTCGAGGTGGAAACTCTGGAGCAACTGCGCGAAGCGCTGCAGGCCGGCTGCGATCGCATCCTGATCGACGACTTCACTGCGGAACAGCGCCGCGACGCGGTGGCGATCGCCGCGGCCGCACCATTCAATCGCGCGATTCCGCTGGAAGTCTCCGGCGGCGTCGACCTGGAGGCGGTGCGTGCGATCGCGCAGGACGGCGTCGACTGCATCTCCATCGGCGCACTCACCAAGCATGTGCAGGCCGTGGATCTGTCGCTGAAACTCGGAACGCCGCCGCAGTAGGCGGCCAGAGCCGCGCGGGAGGCGATCGCGCGCCCATTCCACACCCGCGGCGAATGCGGATACATCCCATGCGTGCATGTCCGCACGCATGGCCCAGTCGCGACGTTGCTCGTTTCCACCCCCGCTGGGTGATTCCCACCACCCCCAAGGGCAAATCGCGAAGTGCCTGATCCGCCGGCAAACGCGCTAGCCAGCACGGCGCGATCTGCCTGGATCGCGCGGCACGCCCTACACTTCACGGCCTCGCCGACGCCGCTCTGCGACGCTGCGCGCTTCCCCGTCCCCACCGAGTTCGCCGATGTTCCGCCCCTGGTTCGCGCTGCTGTGTGTCGCCGCCCTGTTTCCCGCCGGCCGCGCCGCGGCCGGCGGGAAACAGG
>NZ_NSGT01000107.1:0-4158 GCF_009192905.1 Xanthomonas sp. LMG 12459 | reverse complement strand
CATGACCCACAACCCGATCATCCGGGCGCTGAAACAGCGGCTGAGCGAACGTGGCAAAACCGGCAAGCAGATCGTGTGCGCCGCCATGCGCAAGCTCCTGCACCTGGCCTACGGGGTTCTCAAATCGGGCACGGCGTTCGACCCGAAAAGGGGCCTTGCCTGCTAGGGGGGAAGACGGTATCTACGATCTACTTGAAAGATCGCGACAAGCTGGGCAGGCGCGCTCGGACGCTATTGGCAAGGTCCCGGCCTCCGCATTAGACCTCCATGCTGCAACAGGCGACGCCGCCGTTTCGTCCACACCGACTCTCCTCTGACATGACCCGGCACAACGGGATTGGCACAACATGAAGAAGACAATCGCAAGCATTGCCATGACAGCGACCTTGACGAGCCTGCCGCTCGCAGCACCAGCGTCTGAGCCAGTGCCATCCATCAGCCAAGCGACACTGCAGGAGTCCGAGAGCGAATACCAGCACAGCCCGCTGTGCGGCAAGGACGAGCTCACCCTGTGGACGTGCCAGACGCGCAAGCGAGAGTTTTCGCTATGCTCGTCGAAGGCGGTCAACCGGACCTCGGGCTACCTGCAGTACCGAGCGTCGGAGAGCGGCAAGCTGGTGCTGCAGTACCCCGCACAGCAGAAGCCGCCGACGGGTCTTTTCACTTACAACACGTTTCCCAACGGAAACGCATCGATCGAGTTCAGCAACGGCGGCTACCGGTACAGCCTTTTCGAGCCGCTCAGATCCGCTTCGTCCATCTCCGTCTCCGGACCTGGAGCATCGGACAAGACCACGCAGATCGCCTGCGGCCCGAACCAGACCCTCCAGCTCAACTACACGATGCGGTTGATGTACGACGCAGGCGTGTGGGTCGATCCCTGAGTGCGCCGAAACAGGCCGCGGCGTCGGCGTCCCGTTCATCCCGACCGGCCGCCGACCGAGTGCGGTGGCGGTAGCGGTCGATGCAATTTGCGCTTGCTACACTCGGCGCGGCGGCGCTGCTCCCGAGAGCGACCAGGTCGACCGCCATGCCAAAGCCGCCACACCTTACGTTTTTTTCCGCAACCTCTTTCTCCCTCATCGACTATCGGTGCCATCATGAAACAAGCCATCGCGCTTCTCCTGCTTGCCTTCGCCTCCTCGTCCGCTTTCGCGGCGGGCAGATCCTGCGAGGAGTTGAAGGCCGAGCTCACCGCGAAACTCGATGCCCACGGCGTCAAGGACTACACGCTGAACATCGTCGACAACGCCGACGTCAAGGATCGGAAGGTCATCGGCAGTTGTGCGGCGGGAAGCAAGAAGATCGTGTACAGCAAGAACAAGCCGTCAACCTAATGGGCATGCGCGGCCACGTCATGCCGGCCACGTGGTGCGTCCGCGCGCAAGGCGTCGTCCTCGCGCATCACGAGAGGGCGCCATGCAGGTAGTGGACCACGAACCGCACGCCTGGTTCCTGCTACGTGACGGCGACACGCTTCTGCTCGACGTCAACTGCAGCCATGGCCCGGTCGGTTACGCGTGGACCATGGCGCTGACTGCCCAGGAAGTTGCGCAGTACCGCGCGCTCGGGCGTGATTTCATCACGCAGCTCGCCGAGCGCGTACAGTCGACCGCGCCCGGGGTGCTAGGCAGTCGGTCGCCGTATCTGGTTCGCAAAGCGGATGCCGAGACCCGCCAGCGGGTCACCGTGGCGATCAAGGCCTGGATCAAGGACAACTGATTGTCCGCCGCGGGCCGTACTTCTCCGCTATTTACGCCGCAGCATTGTTTTCTACCAGCGACAGAGACAATGACAGAAGACCCGAAAGCCCAAGGTCGCAAAGCACTCCGCAGATCAGCGCAGTCCAAGCAGTGCGCGCCCGCGGAAGCCACCCTTCCGCTCCCCAGAGAAACGCTCTGGGCCTTGTTCGATTACTTGAACGACGTACTCGCCGATGGCTGCGATCACTCCTTGCGACTCACCACACAGTTCCTCGCGTCCCAGGATGTCGCTCCGGAGTCGGTCATCCCCTGGCTCGGTGCGCACGGAGGCTTCTGCGATTGCGAGGTGCTGTTCAATGTCGAAGAGCGCTGGGGCAAGCCGTGACCGGACATCGACCTGATGCATGACCTTCCGCATCACTTCTTGGCCGATCTGCTGCTGCATCCTGCGCAACCAGGAAGCAAGGCGACTGCGCTCGTCTCCGGCCAGTGGTGCGCCATTCTCTGCATCGACCAGCAACAGTGGTCGGCCCGCCTCACCTTCACCGGCAGCCCGGCGCCCGGGGTCACGTTCCGCGCAGGGGTACAGTTGCTGATGCCTGACGCACTTGCCCACTTCCCGGCGGGCGCCGATTTCACGCTCTGGGCGAACGGCAGCGAAGGGACAGGCCACGTGGTCTCGAGGGCGGCCTGACAGGCACACGGAACCCACATGCACGTCGACATCACCCACCACGTGGACGCCAGCGAGCCCGACGACGGGTACGGTTACCACTATGCCTACACCCTCTACCGCTTCAGCGACGGCCGCGATCGGTTGCTGGCGCGCAGCTACGACGACGATGCGGATCAGGCGCATTTCCTGAACATCGAAGTGGACGGACACGTGCGCTTGATGATCGACGCGGACCTGCGGCATCCGCTGCTGCTGGCCGCCGCGGCGTACCTGGGCGAGACCGGCAAGCGTAGACTGCGCTGGCTGAGCGGCCGCGGCGACGGTTACGAGCCCCTGCCCGGCCAGCCCACCATCGGACCAGCGGAGGTTCCATGAAGCGCGTCACCGGGATTGGCGGCATCTTCTTCAAGGCACAGGACCCGGCCGCGCTGCAGGCCTGGTACCAGCGGCATCTCGGCATCGACGTGCAGGCCTGGGGCGGCACCGCCTTCGCCTGGAACGACGGCAGCGGCGCGCCAGTCACCGGCTCCACCGTCTGGTCGATCGGCGCGGCGGCGCAGGAGCAGCACTTCTCGCCCGGCACGGCACCCTTCATGATCAATTACCGGGTGCACGATCTGCACGCGCTGGTCGCGGCACTGCGCGAGGAAGGCTGCCACTTGCTGGACCGCATCGATGAGTCCGAATACGGCGCCTTCGCCTGGGTCATCGACCCGGAAGGCAACAAGGTCGAGCTCTGGCAGCCGCCCGCCGGGCAGTAGTGCCCGCTCCGGCCGGTCGACTGGCCGGCCGGTAGCACGGCACGCCCGACCGGTCAGCGTCGAACCAGCCCCGCCGACATCGCCCGTGCACGCCGACCGGTGGATTGGCGCCGCCGACCGGCGGCACACGATCTTCGCTCGCCCTGCACTGCGCTATCACTACTGTCCGCGCTCATTGTCCTGATCGGGATCCTCGCCACCGATGAATGCCTCCCTCCCGAGTTCCCCCTCGCCCCTGCGTCCCTTCGCGGCGCGGGTCCTGGTCGTCATGGCGCTGGGCGCGCTGGGGCTGCTGGCCTGGCAGTTGTCGGAGCTGCTGCTGATCGTGTTCGGTGCGGTGGTGGTGGGCGTGCTGCTGCACGGGCTGGCCACGCTGTTGCGCAAATGGTTGCCGCTACCGGAATGGGCGGCGCTGGCGCTGGTGATCCTGGTGCTGGTGCTGGCGCTGTCGGCGATCGTGCTGTTGTTCGGCGCCGAGGTCGCCGCGCAGATCGACACCTTCCGCGCCACCTTGCCGGCAGCCTGGAACAAGTTCCATGCCTGGCTGCAGTCCGGCCCGCTGGGGCCGCAGATCGAGCGCATCCCCGACCAGTTGCGCGACGGCGCCTCGACCCTGGCCACGCATGCCGGCGCCATCGTGCTGTCGGCCGGCGGCGGCGTCACCGACGCGGTGCTGATGATGGTCGGCGGGCTGTACCTGGCCGCGCAGCCGCGGCTGTATCGCCAGGGCCTGCTGCACCTGCTGCCGCGCGACCGTCGCGGCGTCGCCGACGAAGCGCTGACCGCCAGCGGCCAGGCGCTGCGCGCGTGGTTGACCGGCCAGTTGCTGGCGATGGCGGTGATCGGCACCCTGACCGGCATCGGCCTGTGGCTGCTGGGCGTGCCGGTGGCGCTGGGCATCGGCCTGTTGACCGCGCTGCTGGACTTCATCCCCATCGTCGGCCCGATCGTCGCCGCGGTCCCGGCGATCCTGCTGGGTTTCACGGTCAGCCCGCAGGTGGCGCTGGGCGCGCTGCTG
>NZ_NSGT01000106.1:0-23906 GCF_009192905.1 Xanthomonas sp. LMG 12459 | reverse complement strand
GGGGGAAGAGAAAAGGCGCGAGCCCCTCTCCCCCCGGGAGAGGGGTTGGGGTGAGGGTACGGGGCGAAGCCATCGCGAAGCCAGCCTGTGCCAATGGGACAGCGCACGAGGCTGCGCCCGTACCCTCATCCGCCCCTGCGGGGCACCTTCTCCCGGTGGGGGGAAGGGAACCAGTCGCCGCAGACGATGGAACGATGGGTTGCGCCGGTCGCGGTTGGCCGCGGTGGCGGCGGCACCCACAGTAGGGAGCTCATCAGGAGATCGTCCGCCATGACCGCTTCCACCACCGTCGCCCCCGCGCGCATCCTGCGTGCCATTCGCGGCCACGCCACCGCCGACGGCGATGGGGTCAAGCTGACCCGCGTCATCGGCGGCGGTGCGCTGCCCGAACTGGATCCGTTCCTGCTGCTCGACGAGTTCGGCACCGACCGGGCCGAGGACTACATCGGGGGTTTCCCCAGCCATCCGCACCGTGGCTTCGAGACCGTCACCTACATGCTCGACGGGCGCATGCGGCACAAGGACAACCATGGCAACGAGGGCCTGCTGACCCCGGGCAGCGTGCAGTGGATGACCGCCGGCCGCGGCCTGGTGCATTCGGAGATGCCGGAGCAGGAACACGGGCGCATGCGCGGCTTCCAGTTGTGGGTGAACCTGCCGGCGCGCGACAAGATGACCGCGCCGCGCTACCAGGAATTCGCGCCCGAGCGCATCCCGGTGGCGCAGCCGGCGCCGGGGGTGACGGTCAAGGTGATCGCCGGCCAGGTCGGCGAGGTGCACGGCCCGATCGCGCAGCCGGCCACCGACCCGCTGTATCTGGACATCGCGCTGGACGCCGGCACGCGCTGGGCGTTCGAACTGCCGGCCGGGCACAACGCCTTCGCCTACATGTTCGAGGGCGAAGCGGCGCTGGGCGAAGGCGAGGCGGCGCGCATGCTGCCGGCGCAGACGCTGGCGGTGCTCGGCGGCGGCGACCTGCTGCAGTTGCAGGCCGGCACGCAGGGCGCACGGCTGATTCTGGTCGCCGGACGGCCGTTGCGCGAGCCGGTGGCGCGGCATGGACCGTTCGTGATGAACACGCGCCAGGAACTGATGCAGGCCTTCGTGGATTTCCAGGAAGGGCGCTTCTGAGCGCGCGTTTCGCGCCGCATGTGGTGCGAGGGTTTGTTTCCTCGTAGGAGTGGCTTCAGCCGCGACAGGCATTCCCGATAACGCCGTCGCGGCTGAAGCCGCTGCTACGGGAGACCGCAGTGCATGGCGCAGTGCGCCTCCTCAGCGCTCCAGCGCCAGGCTCGACTGGCGCATGTCCAGGCCCTGCACCAGCGATTGCAGTGTCTGCAGTTCCTGGGCGTCGGCGGCATCGATCCACACCTGTGCGTACTGGTCCTTCTTCAGTTCCGCAACCGTGATGCGGCGTGTGGCCTGGTTCGGCAACTCGACACCGCCCACATCCGGCCGGTACCAATACACCGCTTCGCCGGCGATGGCACCCTTTTCCTCGCGCAGCGTGCGCTGCAGCGGAATGTTCGGGTCGCGCGCGGTGAGCATCATGCCCAGCACCTGACGTCCGTCGGCATCGCTGGCGCGGCAGACGATGAAGCCCTTGTCGCTGCGTTCGCTCCATTGCAGTTTGCTCTGCGGCGGCAGCGGTGGGCAGTTCTGTGCCTGCTGCGCGGTGGCGGCAGCGGCGGGCAACGCCGCCGCAGCGGTCAGCAGCGCCTTGCGCAAGAGTGTCTTCATTCGCGATGTTCCCCATACGCCGCGATGCGACGCGTTCGATCCATACGCACGCCTGCGGCGTCGTCTGCGGGAGCGCCCATCCTGTGCGGGATCCCGGCAGTGCATCCCCCGACGCAGTGCGTGTCCCGTGTGCGGTCACGCGTGCGCGGCCGCGTCTGCACCATAGCCCAGCATGGCCGCGCTGACAATTGGGATGCGGATTCCGGAATGTCCGTACGCGTGGTACGGCATGCCGGCACCCGCCCGGCTGCGCCGATCAGGCGGTTGCGGGCGCGGATCGCGGCGGGACGAGGGCGGTGGCGCTTCGCGTGTGGGGGGGCGGTGGCCCGATGCAGGCCTGCCGCCGGCTCAGCGGCCGGGTTCGGGCAACGGAATGAATTCCTGGTCGTCGCCGGGGATCGTCCCGAAGCGGCCCTCGCGCCAATCCTGCTTGGCCTGCTCGATGCGTTCCAACGAGCTGGACACGAAGTTCCACCAGAGGTGGCGCGGGCCATCCAGCGGTTCCCCGCCCATCAGCATGGCCTTCAGCGGGGTCTTGGCGCGCAGCCGCCCGCGCGCGCCGGGCTCGGGCAGGACCAGGTGCCGCGCCGGAATGTCCACGCCGTCCAGTTGCGCCTCGCCTTCCAGGATGTACAGAGAGCGCTCGACGTGCCGCGCGTCCAGGTCGATTTCGGCGTCCGCCTCCAGGTCCAGGGCCACGTTGAGGGTGTCGGCGAACACCGTGACCGGCGATTCCTCGCCGTAGGCGCGGCCGGCGATCACCCGCAGCCACGCGCCGTCGCGGCGCTGCTGCGGCAGGCTGGCGGCGGCATGGTGGTAGAACGCCGGTGCGATCTCTTCCGCCGATTTCGGCAGCGCCACCCAGGTCTGCATGCCGTGCAGCGGATGCGCATGCTCACGCAGCGTGGTCGGTGTGCGTTCGGAGTGGGAGATGCCGCGGCCGGCGGTCATCCAGTTGACGTCGCCGGCGCGGATCACCTGGTCGGAGCCGAGCGAATCGCGGTGGCCGATCTCGCCGGACCACAGGAAGGTGACCGTGGCCAGGCCGATGTGCGGATGCGGGCGCACGTCCACGCCGTGGCCCGGCTCGAACACCGCCGGGCCCATGTGGTCGATGAAGACGAAGGGGCCGACGCTGCGCGCCTGCACGCTGGGGACGGCGCGGCGCACTTCGAAGCCGCCGATATCGTGGACGCGGGGGGCGATCAGGGTGGGCATGCCGGCGCTCGTGGTGGCAGGAACGGAGCGCAAGCTTCGCATGCGGACGCGTGGCACGGACGCCGGCGGCGCAAGACGCAATGTTCCGCATGCCGCGGCGACTGGTGTGCGCCTCTCTTGCGCAGGTGATGCGCGTTCGCAGGTGCGCATCGCGACACGACGCAGGCGACAGGCGACTGCGTGGATCCACGCCCCCGGGCGGGGGCGACCGATCGACGACGCCGGTGGCGACAACGCCATGTGGTTTCAATCCAACGCGTCCGCCTCGGACGCGACACGACAGTGCGGATGCGGCGAGTGCGCTTTCGCAGTCGCGCCAGCGGATGCCGAGGCTATAGCAAGCCCGGCTGGGCGATCGCCACCTCGCCGCGGCGCGAGGCCAGCCGATCGGCCAGCCGGGTCGGCTCCGGCAGACGATAGCCACGCAGGTAGCGCTGGGTCCACTGCAGCGCGCTGTCCACCGCCACACGATGGCCGGGCGAGACGATCAGCGGATTGCAGCGCAGCTTGCTGCGCAGCGCCCAGCCCACCACCTCGCCGCGATGCACGATGGGGCTGTGGTCGCCGGCCTGCGCGCCGGGCTCCTCGAAGCGGCCGGCCAGCAAGGTCTTGGCCACGCCGATGCTGGGCAGCCCGGTGACCACGCCGAAGTGCGCGGCGATGCCGAGCCGGCGCGGATGGGCGATGCCCTGGCCGTCGACGAACACCAGGTCCGGGCGCTGCCGCAGCAGATCCAGCGCAGCCAGCAAGGCCGGCAGTTCGCGGAAGCTGAGCAGGCCGGGCACGTAGGCCATCGAGGTGGGCACGCGGGCGATCTCGGCCTGGTGCGGCTGCAGGGTCTGCGCGTCGAGCAGTACCGCGGCGGCGCGGGTGACCTGGCCGTCGTCCTCGAAGCCGACGTCGAAGCCGGCCAGCCAGCGCGGCGGGTCGGGCACCTCGTCCTGCAGGCTGACCTGGCGCGCCAGCGTCGCCTGCAGCGCGCGCGCCTGCACGATGCTGCCGTCCCAGTCGCCGAATACGGAGTGCGAAGAAGTGTCCATGCGCCGATGATCGCGCCACGGTCGTGGCTGGGGTGTGGAGAGGCTGGGAATCGGGAATGGGGAATGGGGAATCGCAACGGCTTTGTTCTCCAGCAAGCCGGACAGCCAAGCGCCGCCTGCTGGTCAGAGCCGCGCGGGAACTGCTTCAACGATTCCCCATTCCCGATTCCCCATTCCCAGCCAAGAGCTACAATCCAGGGCCGCACGACCCACGCATCCCCCAACGGAGACCGTCGCAGTGACCCGCAAACTCGTACTGTTGCGCCATGGCCAGAGCCAGTGGAACCTGGATAACCGCTTCACCGGCTGGGTCGACGTCGACCTGACCGAGCAGGGCCGCCAGGAAGCCGTGGCCGCCGGCCGGCTGATGCGCGAGGAGGGGCTGCAGTTCGACGTCGCCCATACCTCGGTGCTCAAGCGCGCCATCCACACTTTGCAGGGCGCGCTGAAGGAACTCGACCAGGACTGGCTGCCGGTGCACAAGAGCTGGCGTCTCAACGAGCGCCAC
The DNA here is from genome assembly GCF_009192905.1 of Xanthomonas sp. LMG 12459. Classification (NCBI taxonomy): domain Bacteria; kingdom Pseudomonadati; phylum Pseudomonadota; class Gammaproteobacteria; order Lysobacterales; family Lysobacteraceae; genus Xanthomonas; species Xanthomonas sp. LMG 12459. Next base: position 19,400 of record NZ_NSGT01000106.1, on the reverse strand, counting down.
TACGGCGGCCTGCAGGGCCTGGACAAGGCCGAGACCGCGGCCAAGCACGGCGAGGACCAGGTCAAGATCTGGCGCCGCTCCTACGACATCCCGCCGCCGCCGATGGACGCCGAGGATCCGGGCCATCCGCTGCACGACCGCCGCTACGCCACCCTGGACCGCAATGCGCTGCCCGCCACCGAGTCGCTGGCGACCACGCTCGAGCGCGTGCTGCCGTACTGGCACGACGCCATCGCGCCGCAGCTCAAGGCCGGGCAGACCGTGCTGGTCACCGCCCATGGCAACTCGCTGCGCGCGCTGTACAAGTACTTGAACGACGTCTCGCGCGAAGAAATCCTCGAACTCAACATTCCCACCGGCATCCCGCTGCTGTTCGAACTGGACGACAGCCTGCAGGTGCAGTCCTACCGCTACCTGGGCGACCCGGAAGCGGCCAAGAAGGCCGCCGAAGCGGTGGCCAATCAGGGCAAGGCGAAGTAAGCACCAGGATCGGCACGCGGCCGGCAGGAGAACGCGATGGGTGGATTCAGTATCTGGCATTGGCTCATCCTGCTGGTCTTGCTCGCCTTGCCGCTGCTGATCGGCATGGTGGTGTGGCTGGCGATCCGCGCCCAGCGGCGCCGGCCGGCCGCGGCGCCGCCGCCATTGCCTCCCGTCGACTCGGTCGAGCAGCGCCTGCGCGCGCTGGAGCAGCTGAAGGCGCAGGGGCTGATCGATGCGGCGGAGTACACGCGCCGGCGCGAGCAGATCCTGGCCGCGTTGTGAGTGTGTGATGCCTCGGCAGGCGCCGCGTTCTCGCGGCCTGCCAAGCGGAAGCGCGGTGTCGACGCCGCGCCGCGTGTTGCATGCCGCGCGCGTTGCCGCAGCTGCGCGGCAACGGCGTAACCCCGGACTGCCCTTACCAGACGCAACTGGTGAGCAGCAGCCCGGGCTGCACGTCCACCCAGCGCAGACGGTGCGCTTGTCCGGCCGGCAAGGCCGGCGCCAGCGGCGTGGCGATCCGCGTCTCTACGCTGCCGCTGGCCGGCTCGCAGCCTTCGATGCGCAAGGCGTCGAAATCGAAGAAGCGGCCGACGGTCGCCGCGGTGGCCTTGTAGAAACTCTCTTTCGCCGAAAAGCCCAGGGTCAGCGCATACGGCCAGCCGCGGACGCGGGCGAGCGCAGCCAATGCGTCACAGTCGCTGGCGTCCAGGGCCACGCTGCGGATCGCCTCGAGCTGGTCCGCCGCCACCACACGTTCGATATCCAGGCCGATGCCGTTGGCTGCGGCGGACGTCGGCATGGCGATGGCGACCGCCACGCCGTCGGTATGCGAGAGGCTGCCGAGGAAACCCTCTGGCCAGAGCGGCGCGCGGTCGGGGCCGATCGGAAGGTCGGTGGCCGTGCTTCCGGCCGCCCGCAGCGCGGCGAGCGCCGCGCGCCGTCCGGCCAGGTACTCGGCCTGGCGCTTGCGCACGCTGCGCGCGATCGACGGCGGCTGCTGCACCCGGTGGCGCTGGAAATCGTCGCTGTCGAAGGCATCGACCTCGAACGGCAGCAGCCAGGCGTCCGGCACGGCGATGCGATGCGCGCCGAGGGCGAGGCGGGCGAACGGCGGGGCGGCGAAGGCCAGGGCATCCATGGCCCTAGCTTAGAGCGTGCGCTGGCCGTGCGGCGCGTGCGATGCGGCCAATGAGGCGCCGCAGGGCAGGCATCGCTGTGGTGACCTGTTTCCGCAAGGATTCATCCGAATGCAGCTTGTCCGGTAGGAGCTGCGCTTGTCCCCTTCTGCGGGATCAGCCGCGACCTGCGTTCCCGGTAACGCCGGTCGCGGCTGAAGCTGCTCCTGCAGCAGACGTTCCGCAGCGTTGCCTTCAGCCGTCGCTGGCGTCCACCCACACCCGCATTTCGCCCTCGCCGCGATTGGCCCAGGCGAAGTAGGGCACGAAGGTCAGGGGCTGCGGCTGCCGCGTCGGCGGCGGCGCATCGTAGCGGTACAGCGGTGCGGCCGCGGCGTCGACGTCGCCGTGCAGGCGTTCGCCGGTGGCTTGCAGCAGCACCTGGCCGGCGAGCGCGCCGGTGCCGGGTACGGCCTGCAGCGTGGCGTTGGCCGGCAGGCGCAGCTGATGCAGGTCGGCGCCGTTGTCGGCCTGCTCCAGGCAGTACACCAGCGGCCCGCGTTGCACCGCGACCTTGCCGGCCAGGTGGCGCACGCGCGGGTGCCCGCTGACCCGCATCGGCGGCATCGGCAGGCGCAGCTGCAGGGTGTCGCCGGACTGCCAGCGCCGGCGCAGCACGCAGTAGCCGTGCTGGCGGTGCGCGTCGATCGCCACCGGCTCGCCGTTGAGCAGCAACTGCGGCGCCTGGCACCAGTCCGGCAGGCGCAGCGCCAGCGCCGTCTCCACCGGGGCGCCGCACTCCACCTCGAAGGCGATCGTGTCCTGCCACGGATATTCGCCGCGCTGGCGCAGGGTCAGGGTCTGCCCGCCGACCTCGAACCGCGCGTCGCTGCCGACATAGAGGTTCACGTACAGCGTGTCGTCGCGGCGGGTGTAGAGGTAGTGGCCGAGCGAGGTCAGCACGCGGGCGATGTTGGGCGGGCAGCAGGCGCAGCCGAACCAGCGCTGGCGCACCGGCTTGACGTGGTCGAAGGTGTGGTTGCCGTGCACCGTGGGCGGGTGCACTTCCAGCGGGTTGACGTAGAAGAAGTGGCGCCCGTCCAGGGCCATGCCGCCCAGCACGGTGTTGTACAGCGCCCGCTCCATCACGTCGGCGTAGCGGCCATCCGGCGCCAGCTGCAGCATGCGGTTGGCGAACATCATCAGCCCGATCGAGGCGCAGCTCTCGTTGTAGGCGGTGTCGTTGGGCAGGTCGTAGTCGACGCTGAAGGCTTCGCCGTAGCTCTGCGCACCGATCGCGCCGGTCAGGTACATCTGTCGCTGGGTGGCGTTGTCCCACAGGCGCTCGCAGGCCGCGCGCAGGGTGGCGTCGCCGCTGTGCCGGGCCAGATGCGCCACGCCGGCGTACAGGTACACGAAGCGCACCGCATGGCCGACCGCGGTGTCCTGCAGCGCCACCGGCAGATGCGCCTGGCTGTAGGCCTTGTCCTGGATCATCCAGGCCGGGCCGTGCCCGCCCCAGAAGAAGGTCTGGCCGCGCCTGGCGTACTCCTCGTCGTAGTAGTGCGGCGTGGTGCCGCGTTGTTCGACGAAGTAACGCGCCAGTGCCAGATAGCGCGCCTCGCCCGTGGCTTCGTACAGGCGCATCAGTGCCAGTTCGATCTCCGGATGCCCGGGGTAGCCGTGCAACTGCGTGGGGCCAGGGCCGAAGGTGGCGTCGATGTGGTCGGCGAGCCGGCACACGATGTCGAGCAGGGTGCGTTTGCCGGTGGCCTGGAAGTAGGCCACGCCGGCCTCGATCATGTGCCCGGCGCAGTACAGCTCGTGGCACTCGGCCAGGTTGGTCCAGCGTTCCTGCGGCGCCTTCACCGTGAAGTAGGTGTTGAGGTAGCCGTCGGCCTGCTGCGCGGCCCCGATCAGCTCGATGGTGGCGTCGGCATCGCGCTCCAGCGCCGGATCGGGATGCTGTGCGAGCAGGTAGGCCACCGCTTCCAGCCATTTGGCCACGTCGCTGTCCTGGAACACCATGCCGTAGAACGCGCCGTCGCTGCGGCCGGCGGCGATGCGGAAGTTCTCGATGGCATGGCTGGGTTCGGCATCGGCGACGTTGTCGTTGAGCGCGTCCCACTGGTAGGGCAGCACCACCTCCTGCACCAGGCGCTGGTAGCGCTGCCAGAACGGATCGGCGATGCGCAGGTGGGCGAGCGGCAGTTCCGGGGACGGCACGGGCGAATGCGGCATGGAGCGGAGATCCTGGAGAGTGGGGAAGGTCAGTGCACCGGGCGTGCGGCCAGATCGGCGGCGATATTCGCCAGCAGCGGCCGGCGCAGCCGGCAGCGCAGGATCACCGCGGCCAGCAGCAGGTGCAGGCCGGCGGGGATCAGGGTTTCCAGCAGGGTGATGGCCTGCAGCGAGGCGGGACTCTGCTGCGCGGCGCCGGCGCGGTAGCCGGCGTAGACGAACAGCGCGCTGATCACCACCGCGCTCGAGGCCCAGGCCAGCTTGATGCAGAACAGGTTGAAGGCGAAGTTGATGCCCGAGGAACGCACCCGGTTCTTCCAGGCGCCGTAGTCGTCGGCGAAGGCCATCAGCGAGAAGTGCAGCGGCAGCGCGAAGCCCAGCACCAGGCAGTGCACGAAGATCACCCCCAGCCACAGCGTCTGCTGCGCCGGTCCGGTCGGCAGCCACCACTGCGCCACGCCGAACGCGGCCAGCGCCAGGTTGGTGTGCAGGTACAGCGCCAGCGGATCGAAGCGGCGGCACAGCGCGTTGACCACGATCGCGCCGAGTACCGTGGCCAGCGCCACCATCGCGAAGAACAGCGAGGCGTAGCCGCTGCTGCCGCCGAGCACGTAGGTGATGAAGTACAGATAGGCGCCGCCGCGGATGTTGTAGACGTTGATCAGCAGGAACGACATCAGCAGCACCAGCCGCAACTGGTCGTTCTGCAGCAGGCCGCGCAGATGTGCGCCGATGCCGGCGCCGCCGAGCAGGCTGACCGGCACGCGTTCGCGCACGGCGAAGAAGCAGCACAGGAACATCGCCACCGCCAGCACCGCCAGCACGCCCACGCCGAGCTGGTAGCCGCGCGCGGCGTCGCCGTTGCCCAGTTCCCGCACCAGCCACGGCAGCCCGACCGACACCAGGAAGCCGGCGATGCCGCACAGCACGAAGCGCCAGGATTGCGCCGAGACCACGTCGCGGTGGTCGCCGGTCATGCTGTTGATCAGCGCGCAGTAGGGCACGTTGATCGCGGTGTAGCACAGCGACAGCAGGAAGTAGCTGGCGAAGGCGTAGGCGATCTTGGCGCCGGCGCTCAGCTGCGGCGCGCTGAAGGTCAGCACGCAGGCGATGCCGATCGGCACGGCGACCCACAGTTGCCAGGCGCGGAACCGGCCCCAGCGGCTGCGGGTGCGATCGGCGATCAGGCCCATCACCGGATCGGACACCGCGTCGGCCACGCGCAGCACGGTGAACAGGGTGCCGACCAGCGCCGGGGTCAGGCCGAACACGTCGGTGTAGAAGAAGGTGAGGAAGTTGGCGATCAGGCAGGTGACCACCGTGCCGCCGGCATCGCCGAGGCCGTAGCCGAACTTCTCCAGGCGCGACAGACGCGGCGTGGTCGCGGCCGGTGCGGCGTCTGCGGTGGCGTGGCCGATGGCGGTCGCGGTCAACGTAACGGCTCCTGGCGCGCCCGGTCCGGCGCCAGCGCAAAGTGGCATGGCGGCGCACCCGCGACAAGAGTCTGTGCGGTATAAAACCGGTACGATTCCGACCATGGCGGCCGCGGCGTCCTTGCGCGGCATCGCTCATTCGAATGCTGCAGTGCAGCGTCGCGCAGGCAAGGGGAGACGTTTCCGACATGCTCGAATTCGCCGTCGCCTATCCGATCCGGGTCCAGAACGGAGGCCTGTTCATTTCCCGCGGCGTGGGTGCGCATCCGGCGCGGGTGATCCAGTCCTACGAGCTGATCTTCGTCGAGCGCGGCATCCTCTCGATTCGCGAACAGGACAACGACTTCCACGTCGGCCCCGGCGAGACGCTGTTGCTGTGGCCCGGCCGCGCGCACGCCGGCCTGGGCCAGTTCCCGGACGACCTGCGGTTCTATTGGGTGCATTTCGAACTGGAACCGGGCGCGGCGCAGGCGGACAACGCGGTGGCGCTGTCGATGCCGCAGCGCACTGCGATCCGCGATCCGGATCGCTTCGTCGGCCTGTTCCGCTGGTTCCTGGCCGAGCAGGAGGAACGGCGCACGCTGCCGATGCTGGAACCGATCGTGCTGTCGATGCTGCAATGCGTGGCCGGCGCCTGGCCGGATCCGCACGATTCCGAACGCGCCGGGGTGGCGCTGGCGTACCGTGCCAAGCAACTGGTCGGCACCCAGTTCCACACCGCGCTCACCGCCTCGTCGCTGGCCGCGCAACTGCACTGCAATCCGGATTATCTGGGCCGCATCTACCGGCGCAGCTTCGGCACCACGCTGACCGAGGCGATCCATCGCCAGCGCATCGCCTTCGCCGAGAAGCTGCTGCTGGTCAACACCTGCGCGGTGGATGACGTGGCGCAGCGCGCCGGCTTCAGCGACAGCGGCTACTTCCGCCGCGTGTTCCGCCAGCGCCTGGGCATGACCCCCAGTGCGTATCGGCGGCTGTACTGCAAGGAGCACATCAATTCGGGGTGAGGGGGGCTTGCGGGCGCATGTGCGTCGCCGCTTGCCGCGAACCTGCTTGCGCCGCTGCGCGCTGCAAGGTGTGTGGCAGGGACAGGGCTTGGCTGCCCGCGTTTGCAGGAGCGGCTTCAGCCGCGACCGACATTCATGGGAATGCTTCGTCGCGGCTGAAGCGGCTCCTGCGGCAGGGTGGTGCGGCGGCCGGCTGGGCTAGCTCAGCTGCTGGCCGATCTCGCGCGCCATCGCGTTGAGCGGCAGGATCTTCTCCGCGCCGCCGCGCTTGATCGCTTCCTTGGGCATGCCGAACACCACGCTGCTCTGTTCGTCCTGGGCCACGGTGCGTGCGCCGGCCTGGCGCATCTCCAGCAGGCCGACCGCGCCGTCGTCGCCCATGCCGGTCATGATGATGCCCAGCGCGTTGCCGCCGGCGGCGCGCGCGGCGGAGCGGAACAGCACGTCCACCGATGGCCGGTGCCGGTTCACCGGCGGCCCGTCCAGCACTTCGACGAAGTACTGCGCGCCGCTGCGCCGCAGCAGCATGTGCTTGCCGCCCGGCGCGATCAGCGCGCGTCCCGGCACCACGCGGTCGTTGTTGGCCGCTTCCTTCACCGAGATCTGGCACAGCGTGTCCAGGCGTGCGGCGAAGGCGGCGGTGAACTTTTCCGGCATGTGCTGGACGATGACGATGCCGGGGCTGACCCGCGGCAGCGCGGTCAGCACTTCCTCCAGCGCCTGGGTGCCGCCGGTGGAGGTGCCGATCGCCACCACCCGTTCGGTGGTCTGCGACAGCGCGCGGCCGCCCTGTGCGGGCAGGATCACGTCGGCGGTGTGCTTGATCTCTGGCTCCGCCGGCGCCACGGCCGGCCGCGACGACAGGCGCTTGACGTTGGCGCGCGCCGCGCTCTTCACCGTGGCGATCATTTCCTCGGCCGAGTCGGTGAGGAATTGCTTGAGGCCGAGCTTGGGCTTGGTCACCACCGCCACCGCGCCGGCGGCCAGCGCGTCCATGGTCACCCGCGCGCCCTTCTCGGTGAGCGTGGAGCAGATCACCACCGGGGTGGGGCGTTCGCTCATGATCTTGCGCAGGAAGGTGATGCCGTCCATCTTCGGCATCTCCACGTCCAGCACGATCACGTCTGGCCACTGCTGGCGCATCTTGTCCATCGCCAGCAGCGGGTCGGCCGCGGCGGCGATGACCTCGATGCCGGGCGCGTCGTTGAGCACAGCGACCAGCACCTGGCGCACCACCGCCGAATCGTCGATCACCATGGCCTTGATCGTGGTCATGCGGGGTTCCCTCCTGGGACGTCGTGGTTCATGGCTTGCGGTACACCGACGGCGCGATCTGCACCACGTCGCCGTTGACGTCGTTGAGGCTTTCGGAGTGGCCGATGCAGAAGATGCCGCCGCGCTTGAGCGTGCCGAGCACCCGCGCCACCACTTCGCGCTTGGTCTGGCCGTTGAAGTAGATCATCACGTTGCGCAGGAACACCACGTCGAACTGGCCCAGGTTGGGCAGCGTCGCGTTGAGGTTGGCGTGCAGGAAGCGCACATGGTCGCGGATCTTGCGGTCGATCAGCATGCTGCCCTCGTACTCGCCGCGGCCCTTGAGGCAGTAGCGCTTGAGCATGGCCGGCGGCATGTGCTCGATGCGCAGCAGCGGATAATGGCCGGTCCGCGCCTTGGCCAGCACGCGCGTGCTGATGTCGGTGCCGATCACCTCGTAGGGGCGGCCCTGCAGGGTATCGTCCAGCACCATGGCCATGCTGTAGGCCTCCTCGCCGCTGGAACTGGCCGCGCTCCAGCAACGGAACGGCGTACTGCCGGTGTGCGCGGCGGCGATGCTGCGCAGCAGGTCGAAGTGCTTGGGTTCGCGGAAGAAATAGGTTTCGTTGGTGGTCAGCAGGTCGATCGCGGTCTGCACCTCGCCGCTGCCCTCGCGGCTTTCCAGCAGCTTGAGGTACTGGGTGTAGGTCTGCAGCGAATGCGCCTTCAGGCGCTTGCCCAGGCGTCCGCAGAGCATGGCTTTCTTGGCCGGCGAGATGGTGATGCCGGCGGCGTCAAAGATGAAACGCTGGAACCGGCCGAATTCCTGCTCGGTGATGGTGTCGTGGCTGGTCATGGTCATGGCCGGTCGGTCAGTGGGGAGGGGCGGGAGCGGGGATGCTGGCGTTGCCGCTGGGACCGTGTTCCTGCAGCAGGCGCTGGTGCTCCAGCAGCCAGGCGTGCAGCGCGCCGCCGCCCAGCGGGCGCGCCAGCAGGTAGCCCTGGCCGAAGTCGCAGCCCAGCTCCTGCAGCAGGGTCCAGTCCTCCACCGTTTCGATGCCCTCGGCGACGGTGCTCAGGCCCAGCCGCTGGGCCATGCCCAGCGCCGATTCGAGGACCGTGCGCAGGTTGCGGCTGCGGTGCGCGTCGTGGACGAAGATGCGGTCGATCTTCAGTTCGGTGAAGGGGATGCGGGTGAGCTGCTGCAGCGAGGAGAAGCCGGTGCCGTAGTCGTCCAGCGACAGGCCGAAGCCCTGCAGCCGCAGCCGTGCCAGCATGCCCAGTGCGCTGCCGCAGACCAGCGAGCTTTCGGTGATTTCCAGCACCAGGTCCGACGGCGCCAGCCCATGCTGGCGCAGCAGCCCGAGCAGTTCGTCGAGCAGGTTCGGGTCCTGCAGCATGCTCGGCGACAGGTTCAACGCCAGGGTCAGCTGGAACCCGTCCTGTTTCCACGCCGCCAGCCGTGCCATCGCCTGGTCGGCGACGCAGGCGGTGAGCGCATGGATCAGGCCTTCGCGCTCGGCCACGGCGATGAAGCGGTCCGGCGCGATCGGCCCGGCGCTGGGATGGCGCCAGCGCGCCAGCGCTTCCACGCCGCCGACCCGGCCGCTGCGCATGTCCACCTTGGGCTGGTAGGCCACCTCGATCTCGCCGTGTTGCAGTGCCTCGCGCAGCATCGCCGCCATGGTCGCCTCGCCGGGCGCCTCGGCGTCGTCACGTGGTGCCGGTGCGCTCGGCGCGTGGGCGCGCACCGCGGCCGCGAGCTGGGCGGCGCGCAGCGGTTTCTCCAGCCCCGCCAGCACCTGCAGGCCGTTGCTGCGCCCGACCTGCAGCACCGAGTCGATCAGGGCCGCGCCGCGCTGCGAGGCGACCACGATCGGCACGCGCACGCTGCAGCGGGCCAGTGCGTCGAGCAACTGCACGCCGTCCATGCCGGGCATTTCCAGATCCACGATCAACAGCCCCAGCGGCGGCCCCTGGGTCACCCGTGCCAGCGCGGCATGGCCGTCGGCCGCGCCTTCCACCGCCACCGCCCCCATGCGCTGGCACAGGGCCAGCGCATGTTCGCGCTGGACCTGGCTGTCGTCGACCACCAGGACCGTTCCGAAGTGGTGCAGGGCGGCGGTGTCGGGGGACGTGGGCATGCGAAATCCGTTTCGAGGAAAGGGCGGGGCGCTAAGTGGCAACGGCCGCTCAGGCGGCGATGCCTTCTTCCAGGTGGGCGTCGAGCGCGGTCATGCTGGCGAACTCCTGGGGCGCCAGCACCGCATCGGCGGCGAGCAGGATCACGAAGCGCTCGCCGACCTTGCCCATGCCGTGGATGAAATCGCGGCGGATGCCGGTCCCGAAGGCCGGCGGCGGCGCGATGTCGGCGGTGGCGATCTCCAGCACCTCGCTGACCGCGTCCACCAGCAGGCCCAGCACCTGGCGTTCCTCGCCGCTGGCCACCTCGATGATGACGATGCAGGTGCGCTTGCTGATCTCGCTGGGCGCGCGGCCGAAGCGTTGCTGCAGGTCCACCACCGGCACCACGGCGCCACGCAGGTTGATCACCCCGCGCAACGCGGGCGGCATCATCGGCACGTCGGTCGGCGTGCGGTACTCGATGATCTCCTTGATGCCGAGGATGCCGACGCCGAACATTTCCTTGCCCAGCAGGAAGGTCAGGAACTGGTCCGTGGCCAGGTCGCCGGCGTCGGAGGGTGAGAGCGAAGCGGGAGCGTTCATGGCCATGTCTCAGAAGGTTTCGAAGTGGGCTTCGTCGAGCGAATCCGCCAGGACCAGCTGGCCGTTGGCGACGCGCGCGATCGGCTTGGGACCGGCCTGCCCGTTGCGGCCGCGCCCGGCGCCGGGACGTCGCGCCGCGGTCCTGGCCGGCGGGGCGCCCTGCACCTTGAAGAAGCTCATCAGCTGCTGCAGCTGTTCGGCCTGCGCGCTCATCTCCTCGGCCGTGGCGGCCAGCTCCTCGGAGTTGGACGCGGCCTGCTGGGTGGTCTGGTTGAGTTGGCCGACCGCGGCATTGATCTGACCGACGCCGGAGGTCTGCTCCTCGGAGGCGGCGGTGATCTCCTGCACCAGGTCGGAGGTGCGCTTGATCGACGGCACCATCTCGTCCAGCAGCTTGCCGGCGTTCTCGGCCAGTTCCACGCTGGAGCTGGCGACGTCGCCGATCTCCTGCGCCGCGATCTGGCTGCGTTCGGCCAGCTTGCGCACTTCCGCGGCGACCACCGCAAAGCCCTTGCCGTGCTCGCCGGCACGCGCGGCCTCGATCGCCGCGTTCAGGGCCAGCAGGTTGGTCTGGTAGGCGATGTCGTCGATGATGCCGATCTTCTGCGCGATCTGCTTCATCGCCTGCACGGTCGCCCGCACCGATTCGCCGCCGTCCAGCGCCTGGCTGGAGGCCTTGCTGGCCATGCCGTCGGTGATCTTGGCGTTTTCGGTGTTCTGCGAGATCGACGCGGTCATCTGCTCCAGCGAGGCGCTGGTCTCTTCGACGCCGGCGGCCTGCTCGCTGGCCGCCTGGCTCAGCGACTGCGCGGTCGCGCTGACCTCTTCCGACGCGCTGGCCAGCGATTCGGCATTGCCGTTGACCTCGCTGACCACCTGCGACAGGCGGGCGATGGTGTCGTTGATGTAGTTCTTCATTTCGGCGTAGGCGCCGTCGTAGTGCTTGTCGATGCTCTGGGTCAGGTCGCCCTCGGCCAGGCCGCCCATCACCCGCACCACGTCCTGGATGCTGCCGCCGGTCGTGGTCGCCAGATCGTTCAGGCCCTGACCCATCTCGCGCTGGAACCCGGCCAGGCCGTCCAGTGCGATGCGTTCGGAGAAGTCGCCGCGGTTGGCGGCCGCGACCACGCGGCGCTGGCCGTCGATGACCAGCTTCAGCCGCTCGACCATGCTGCGCATCGCATACAGTGCGCTGCTCTTGTCGTTCGCGCGCACCGCCACCTCCAGGTCGAGGTCGCCCTGCGCCACCTTGTTGGCGATCTCGGCCACATAGGCCGGCTCGCCGCCGAGCAGGCGCATCAGGCCGCGCACGATGAAGACCGAAATGCCCAAACCAAGCAGCACGCACGCCACGATCACCGCGACGATCCACTGCCGCGCGCTGGCGTAGAGCGTGTCGCCCTCCACGCTGGCGTCCTGGCCTCCCTTGGTGTTCAGTACGACCAAGCTGTCGAGAATCGACGATGCGTCGTCGTACAGCTTTTGCTGGTCGCCATTCAACAACGCCATCGCCTCGCTGGTTTTCAGCGTCCGCGACAGGTCGAGGACCTGCTTGTGCAAGGCCAGGTACTTCTCGAACTCGCTGTTGAAGTTGGTATAGATGCGCTGTTCCTCGTCCGAGGAAATCAGCTTGACGTAATGGTCGCGGTTGCTGGCGTATTCGGCCAGGATCTGATCCATCTTCTGGTCGAAATTGCGCATTTCCTGCGGGCTTTCGGTGACCACGTGCTGCAATTCGGCCACGCGCAGGTCGGAGATGTTGGTGTTCATGGCCTGGATATACTGGATGCTGGGCATCCAGTTCGTGGCGATTTCGGTGGACGCCTGGTTGACCTTGGCCAGCTTGTCCACTGCGAACAGGCCCATGCCCAGCATGAGCAGCAAGACCGCGGCGAAGCCGAGCCCGATTCTGGTAGCGATTTTCATTTGCTTGAACACCGTGATCCCCCTGTTGGATATACGGATGTGGTTATTAAAAAGTGTCGAAGTGGGCTTCGTCCGGCGTCGGCACCAGTGCCAGGCCGACCTCCCCGAACCCGCGCTTGCGCACCGGCGCCGTCTTGCGCGACGAACCGCCGGGAGCCGCCGTCGGGCGCCGCGGCGCCACGACCTGGTTGGTGCGGAAGAAACTCATCAGCTGCTGCAGCTGCTCGGCCTGGCCGCTCATTTCCTCGGCGGTGGCGGCCAGTTCCTCGGAGTTGGCCGCGGCCTGCTGGGTGGTCTGGTTGAGCTGGCCGACCGCCGCGTTGATCTGGCCGACGCCGGAGGTCTGCTCCTCGGAGGCGGCGGTGATCTCCTGCACCAGGTCGGAGGTGCGGCGGATCGACGGCACCATCTGGTCGAGCAGCTTGCCGGCGTTCTCGGCCAGCTCCACGCTGGACTCGGCGACCTGGCCGATCTCCTGCGCCGCCACCTGGCTGCGCTCGGCGAGCTTGCGCACTTCCGCCGCCACCACCGCAAAGCCCTTGCCGTGTTCGCCGGCGCGCGCGGCCTCGATCGCCGCGTTCAGCGCCAGCAGGTTGGTCTGGTAGGCGATGTCGTCGATGATGCCGATCTTCTGCGCGATCTGCTTCATCGCCGCCACCGTCGAGCGCACCGCATCGCCGCCTTCGTTGGCTTCGCGGGCGGCCTTGGCGGCCATGCTGTCGGTGACCTTGGCGTTCTCGGTGTTCTGCGCGATGGAGGCGGTCATCTGCTCCAGCGAGGCGCTGGTCTCTTCCACGCCGGCGGCCTGTTCGCTGGCCGCCTGGCTCAGCGACTGCGCGGTGGCGCTGACCTGCTCGGAGGCGCTGGCCAGGGCCTCGGCGTTGATGTTGACCTCGCCGACGACCTGCGACAGGCGCGATACGGTGGCGTTGATGCTGTCGCACAGCTCCTTCAATTGGCCCTGGCACTGCACGTCCGCCATCCGGGTCAGGTCGCCGCTCTCGATCGCCTTGAGCACCGCGCCGGCTTCGCTGAGCGGGCCGATCACCGTGTCCAGCGTCAGGTTGATGCCGTCGACGATGCGGCGGAAGTCGCCCTGGTGCAGGTTGCCGTCGGCGCGGACCTCCAGGCGCCCGGCCGCGGCCGCGTCGGCGAGCAGGCTGGTGTCGCGGATCAGCGCGCGCAGGTTGGCCCGCACCTGTTCCACGGTGTCGTTGATGAACGCCTTCTTGCCGGGGAAGGCTTGCAACGGCGCGTCGAAGTTGCCGCGGCCGAACTCGGCGATGCAGGCCATCGCCTTCTTCTTGGTCGCGATATGGTCGCCGACCATGCGGTTGATGCCGTCGGCCATGCTGCGGAAGTCGCCTTCGAAGCGGTGGCTCTCGATCATCACGTCGATGTCGCCGGCGTCGTGCTGCGCGGACATGTGTTTCATCTGCGCGATCAGCCCCAGCAGATTGCGCCGTACCTGTTCGATGGTCTCGTTGATGAACGCCTTCTTGCCCGCGAACGTCTCCAACGGCGCGTCGAAGTTGCCGCGGCCGAACTCGGCGATGCAGGCCATGGCCTTCTTCTTGGTGGCGATGTGGTCGCCGACCATGCGGTTGATGCCCTCGGCGATGACCTTGAACTCGCCGTCGAAGCGGTGGCTCTCGATCACCACGTCGATGTCGCCGGCGTCGTGCTCGCGCGACATGCGGACGATCTCCTCGTTGATCTGGCGCACCCCGGTCTGCACCTGGCGCAACGCCAGCAGCACCTCGCAGGCCTGGTCGTTGCGCACGGTCGGCATCACCACCTCGAAGTTGCCGTTGGCAAAGCGCGCCAGGGTGGTGGTGGCGATCCGCAGCGAGCGGGTGATGGCGTGGACGGTATACGCCAACACCGCGGCGGCGAGTACCGTGGCGCCGATGCCCAGCGCCAGGGTCTGCCCGCCGGGCAGGCCGAGGGCGAACCCGCACGCGGCGGCGGCCAAAGGCAGCGCGACGGCGATGGCCGAACCGGTCCACAGCTTGGAGGACAGCGAAAGGGAGTTGGACATACCGGGGACCTGTACGGGGAAGAAGCACCAGCCTGCCGGCCGGTACGGGAAGGGTCAGAACGAAACGAACGCGGCTTCTTCCAGGCGGGCGGCCTGGGCTGTGGCGGCGGGGCCGCCGAAGCCGCGCGAGCGGGGCACGCGCTGAATCGGCGTGGGCACACGTCGCGGTTGCGGGGCCTGCGTCGGCGTGGTGGTGGCGCCGGTGGTGAAGAAGCTCATGAGCGTTTGCAACTGTTCTGCCTGGCTGCTTACTTCTTCGGCCGTGGCGGCCAATTCTTCAGCGTTGGCAGCAGATTGCTGTGTTGTCTGGCTGAGCTGGACCACCGCGGTGTTGATCTGGCCGACCCCGGAGCTCTGCTCCTCGGAGGCGGCGGTGATCTCCTGTACCAGGTCGGAGGTACGGCGGATCGACGGTTCCATCTCGCCGAGCAGGCGTCCGGCGGTCTCGGCCAGGTTCACGCTGGTGCTGGCGACATCGCTGATTTCGTGCGCCGCCACCTGGCTGCGTTCGGCCAGTTTGCGCACCTCGGCGGCGACCACGGCGAAGCCCTTGCCGTGCTCGCCGGCGCGCGCGGCCTCGATCGCCGCGTTCAGGGCCAACAGGTTGGTCTGGTAGGCGATGTCGTCGATGATGCCGATCTTGCGCGCGATCTCCTTCATCGCCGAGACGGTGGCGCGTACCGCCTCGCCGCTTTCGGCGGCTTCGCGCGAGGCCTTGCTGGCCATGCCGTCGGTGACCTTGGCGTTTTCCGCGTTCTGGGCGATGGAGCCGGTCATCTGCTCCAGCGAGGCGCTGGTCTCCTCCACGCCGGCGGCTTGCTCGCTGGCCGCCTGGCTCAGCGACTGCGCGGTGGAGGACAGTTCCTCGGCGGCGCTGGCCAGGGTGACGGCGTTGCCGTTGACCTCGTTGACTATGCTGGTGAGCTTGTCGATGGTGGCGTTGACGTAGCGCTGCATGTCGGCGAAGGCGCCTTCGTAGTGACCCTGCACCTGGCGGCTGAGGTCGCCCTCGGCCATCGCGCCCATCACCTTGATCACGTCGCCGACGCTGCGCAGATTGCCGCGGGTCTGTTCGATGATCTCGTTGATGAAGGCCTTCTTGCCCGGCAGCTGCGGCATCGGCGCGTCGAAATTGCCGCGGCCGAACTCGGCGACCACGCCCAGCGCCTGCTTCTTGACCGCGATGTGCGCGGCGACCATGCGGTTGATGGCCTTGCCGATCGCGCAGAATTCCCCGTCCAGATGGGTGCAGTCGATCTGCACGTCGATGTCGCCCTTGTCGTGCTCGTCGGACATGCGCGCGATCTCGCCGATCAGGCGCTTGAAGTTGCCGCGCACCTGCTCGATGGTGTCGTTGATGAAGGCCTTCTTGCCGGGCAGCTGCGGCATGCCAGCGTCGAAGTTGCCGCGGCCGAACTCGGCGACCACGCCCATCGCCTGCTTCTTGACCGCGATGTGGCCGCCGACCATGCGGTTGATGCCGTCGGCCATGCTGCGGAAGTCGCCCTGGAAGTGCGCGCTGTCGATGCTGGCGTCGATCTCGCCGGCATCGTGCTCCTCGGCGACGCGGCGCATTTCGGCGATCAGGCCGAGCATGTTGCGCCGCACCTGCTCGATGGTGTCGTTGATGTAGGCCTTCTTGTCCGGGAACGCGGCCAGCGGCGCGGCGAAGTTGCCGCGGCCGAACTCGCCCACGCAATCGATCGCCTGCTTGCAGACGCCGATGTGGGCGCCGACCAGTTGGTTGATGTCGCCGGCCACGGCCCGATAGGCGCCGCTGGACTGCGCGGCATCCAGCATCACGTCGCAGTCGCCGGCGGCGTGCGCGCGGGTCATGTGCGCGACGTCGGCCTGCAACTGCCGCAGCGGCCGCTGCGCGGCGAGCAGGGCCTGGCCGATCTCGCTGCCGCCGGCGGTCGCGTCCACGCGCTCCAGTTCGCCCAGCGCCAGCGCCTGCAGACCGGTGCGGGCCAGGTCCAGTTCGCGCTGCGCGGCAGCGGACGTTTGCTGCGCCGAACGCACGCTGCCGGCCAGCACCAGGCCGGCGACCAGCGTGGCCACGGCGACCGCAGCCCAGGCGAGGCCGCCGGCCAGCGGCAGCGCCAGCGCCGCGACGGCCGCGGCGGCGGGCAGGGCGACGGCGACGACCGCGGCCGTCGGCAGGGTGGTAAGGGGCATCCGGTTCTGGGACATGACGGCGATTCCTGGTTGATGGCGTGACGTAGGAATGACGGCAGGCGATGCGGCGGTTCAGGCCGCCAGCGATTCGGTGCCGGGTTGCAACTGGCCGATGAGCGACGGCACGTCCAGGATCAACGCGACCCCCCCGCTGCCGAGGATGCTGGAGCCGCTGATGCCCTTGACCTGGGCGAAGACCTTGGAGAGCGGCTTGATCACGGTCTGCCACTCGCCGAGCAGGGTGTCGACCACCAGGCCGAAACGCTGCGAGCCCTGGCGGATCACCACGATGCTCTCGCGCGCCGGCGGCGCGCCGGCGATGGCGAACAGCGAGCGCAGGCGCACGTAGGGCAGCACGTTGCCGCGCAGGTCGATGTACTCGCTCTGGTAGTTCGGCGCGAACTCCACGCATTCCTCGACCACGTCCAGCGGCACCACGAACACCGACTTGCCGACCCCGACCTGGAAGCCGTTGATGATCGCCAGGGTCAGCGGCAGCCGCACCGAGATGGTGGTGCCGACGTCCTGCTGGCTGCTGATGTCGACGCTGCCACGCAGCGCGGCGATGTTGCGCTTGACCACGTCCATGCCGACGCCGCGGCCGGACAGGTTGGTGACCTTCTCGGCGGTGGAGAAGCCCGGCTCGAAGATCAGCGCGAACACCTCGCGGTCGGAGAGCTGGCGGCCGGGTTCGATCAGGCCGCGTTCCAGCGCCTTGGCCAGGATCCGGTCGCGGTTGAGGCCGCCGCCGTCGTCGCTGATCTGGATGACGATGCTGCCGGAATCGTGGAAGGCGTTGAGCCGCACCGTGCCGCGCACCGGCTTGCCGCGCGCCTGGCGCACCTCGGCCGGTTCGATGCCGTGATCCATGGCGTTGCGCACCAGGTGGGTCAGCGGATCGGCGATCTTCTCCACCACCGACTTGTCCAGCTCGGTGTCCTCGCCATTGACCACCAGCGCGATGTCCTTGCCCAGTTCGCGGGCCACGTCGTGGACCACGCGGTGGAAGCGGCTGAAGGTGCCGCCGATCTTCACCATGCGCAGCTGCAGCGCGCTTTCGCGCACCTCTTCGACCAGCCCGGCCAGGATCGAGGTGGACTCCAGCAACTGCGCATCGCCGGTGCGCTGCGCGTTGGCGCCGGTGCTGGCGACCGCGATGATCAGCTCGCCGACCAGGTCGATCATGCGGTCGAGCTTGTCGGCGTCGACGCGGATCGAGCCGCCTTCGCCGCGCGCGCCGGCGGCCTTGGCGGGGCCGGCATTGGCGGCGGGGGCCGCTGCCGCGGCCGGCGCATTGGGCATGGCCGGTGCGGCTGCAGCCGGCGCGGCCTCCGGTGTGGCGGCACTCTCGAAACCGGCGAAGTCGTCGGCGCTGGCCTGGCTGCCGGCCTCGGCCACCAGCAGCGGCAGATCCAGGTTGGCGGCGTCGCCGTGCGGGTCCACCGCCAGCACCTGCAGGTCGCAGTCGTCGCGCACGAATTCGAAGATGTCCTCGATCGCAGCCTGCTGCGCGTCGCTGCGCAGCAGGATGTCGAAGCCCAGGTAGCAGGCCTCCGGATCCAGTTCCGGCAATGCCGGCACGCGCTCGTGACGGGTGCGCACCGCTTCCAGGCTGCCGAGGCTGCGCAGGCAGCGGATCAGGTGCAGCGGCGAGTTGCCGAAGCGCAGCGCATCGGTGAACAACTGCAGCGAGATCCGCCAGTAGCCGGTCTGCGCCGGCGCCGCGGGCGTTGCGGCGGCGCTGGCCTTGGCGGCCGGCGTGGCAGCAGGGTGCAGGTAGGTCTGCAGGCGTTCCAGCAGCGGCGCACCCTCGGTGGCCAGCGTGGCTTCGTCCGCCTCGGCGCCGGCGGCCGCTTCCACCAGGGTGCGGATGTGGTCGCAGCAGGCCAGCATCAGTTGGATCAGTTCCGAATCCAGCGCGACGGCCTGCTCGCGCACCAGGTCCAGCACGCTCTCCACCACATGGGTGAAGCCGACCAGTTGCGCCAGATCGAACAGGCCGCCGGAGCCCTTGATGGTATGGGCGGCGCGGAAGATCGCGTTGACCGCGTCGGGACCGGCTTCGCCGCGCTCGGCTTCCAGCAGGTTGCGTTCCATGTCCTCGAGCAGGTCGCGGCTCTCGGCGATGAAGGTCTGCAGCAATTGATCCATGTTCATGTCGTGCTGCCGATTAGTGAAGAGTGTCGTCGCCGACGCGCTCGAACGCGTCGCCCAGGCCGAGCAGGTCCAGCGCGTCGCCGACCGCCTTGGTGCAGCCCTCGAGCTGGAATGGCCGTCCCAGCGCGCGCAGCGCGGCCTGGGTGGCCAGCAGCAGTTGCACGCCGGTGGCGTCGATGTCGTTCACCGCCTGCACCTGCAGGCGCAGGCCGCCGGGATGCTCCAGCGCGGGCAGCAGCAGCGGCTTCAGTTCGGCCGCATGGCGGATGGTCATGTCGCCGTCCACGATCAACTGCAGCGGCGGATCCTGTTCGTCGGGGGGCGTCGAGCGCATGGCGGGTCTCCGGCAGTGGCGAGTGGAAAGCCGGCGCCACGCCGTGAAGGGCGTGTGCAGGCCTGGGTACCAGCGATATCGGCGCGGACGGGAAATATTTAGGAATATTTAGCCCGCGTGAAGCATTTGTCTCGCAAGCCGCACGCGAGCCTGAGTGGTTCAGACCGGTGCCAGGACGCGGATCCCATAACCGCGCCGATGCGGTCGGTCCTTACGTTTCTGCATGCGCCGTGCCAGTCGCGGCAACGGGGAAGGCGTCAAAAAGCCGCGCCATACGTGCGACGTGGCGGCGGTCTTCACGTGAAGACCGCTGCAGGCCAGGGAACACAGCGGTGCGAGCGCCCATACGCCACCGAACGTTGTGGCGGTCCGGGGCGGGGGCGGGGGGGAGGGCTGCTCTTTCACATCCATTTATCACTGCGCTGAGTCTAGCGACGGTCTTCTCTGTGGCTCTTGCTTTACCATATTCAAAAATAAACATACAACCTACGATAGTTATCTGTA
>NZ_NSGT01000105.1:0-38484 GCF_009192905.1 Xanthomonas sp. LMG 12459 | reverse complement strand
GAATGGGGAATGGGGAATGGATGCGTGATCGGTGCCGATACGTGGCGGGCCGCGGTGTCGTGTCCGGTTTTTCGTGATCGTGTTCATTGCTCTCTCCGCTGCCGGGGCAAGGGTGCGATTCCCCATTCCCTGTTCCCGTTTCCCGTCATCTCAACTGATCGTGCCCACCAGCTTCAGCCGCTTGTCCTCCGGCACTTCGCTGTAGGACAGGACCGACAGCGCGGGGACGCTGTGGCGGACCAGGCGGGCGAGGGCGGCGCGGACCTGCGCCGGGACCAGCACCACTGCCGGTTCGTTGCGCGCCTCCTGCTTGCTCACGCAGTCCGCCAGACTTTGGTGCAAGCGTTCGGCCAGTCCGGGTTCCAGCGCCGCGCCGTTGCCCTGGGTAGAGTCCTGCAAGACGCGTTCCAATTGCGGGGCCAGGGTGAACACCGGCAGTTCCGGGGCCATGCCGGCGATCTCCTGGACGATGAACCGGCCCAGGGCGTTGCGCACGGCGGCGGTGAGCGCGCCGGGTTCCTGACTCTGCGGGGCGTGCTCGACCAGGGCCTCGACGATCTTGCGCAACTGCCGCACCGGGATCTTCTCGATGAGCAGGTTCTGCAGCACCCGCACCACCACCGACAGCGGCAGCGCCTTGGGGGTGAGGTCCTCGACCAGCTTGGGCGCGCTCTTGGCCAGGGTCGCCAGCAGCTGCTGCACTTCCTCGTGGCCGAGCAGTTCCGGGGCGTGCTCGCGGATCAGGTGCGAGAGGTGGGTGGCGATCACCGTGGCCGGGTCGACCACGGTATAGCCCATGGTCTCGGCCTGGGCGCGCAGGTGCGGCTGGATCCAGATCGCATCCAGGCCGAACGCGGGGTCCTTGCCGGGGATGCCGTCGATCTTGCCGAGCGCGCCGCCCGGGTCCAGCGCCAGCTCGCGGTCCGGGTGGATGTCGGCGGTGGCCACCGGCACGCCGTGCACCAGCAGGCGGTAGGCGTTGGCCGGCAGTTCCAGGTTGTCGCGGATGTGCACCGGCGGCACCAGGAAACCGATGTCCTGGGTCAGCTTGCGGCGCACGCCCTTGATCCGCGCCATCAACTCGCCACCCTGGGTCTTGTCCACCAGCGGGATCAGCCGGTAGCCGACCTCCAGGCCCAATGGGTCGATCGGACGCAGTTCGTCCCAGCCCAGTTCGGCATTGGCCTGAGCGGCGGCCGCGGCCTGCGGTGCCGCCTCGGCCGCGGCCGGCGGCGGCAGCAGGCTGCGCTTCCACATCTTCCAGGCCAGCAGGCCCAGGATCAGCGCCAGCGTCAAGAAAGCGACGTTGGGCATGCCCGGGATCAGGCCGACCAGGCCCAGGATCGCCGCGGCCACCGCCAGCGCCTTATGCTGGCCGAACACCTGGCCCATCATCGAGGCGCCCATGTCCTGCGAGCGCGAGGCGCGGGTGACCAGCATCGCCACCGCCGAGGACACCAGCAGCGCCGGCAGCTGCGCGACCAGGCCGTCGCCGATCGACAGCAGGGTGTAGGTGGAGGCGGCCTGCGCCACCGGCATGCCGTGCTGCAGCACGCCGACCGCCATGCCGCCGATCAGGTTGATGAACAGGATCAGGATGCCGGCGATGGCGTCGCCGCGGATGAACTTGCTGGCGCCGTCCATCGAGCCGTAGAAGTCCGCTTCCTCGCGCACTTCCTCGCGGCGGGCCTTGGCTTCCTCGCGGGTCAGCAGGCCGGCGTTGAGGTCGGCGTCGATCGCCATCTGCTTGCCGGGCATGGCGTCGAGGATGAAGCGCGCGGTCACTTCCGACACGCGCCCGGCGCCCTTGGTGATGACCACGAAGTTGATGATGGTCAGGATCGCGAACACCACGATGCCGACCGCGTAGTTGCCGCCGATCACGAATTCGCCGAAGGCCTCGATCACCTTGCCGGCGGCGCCGTGGCCGCCCTGGCCGTTGATCAGGATCACGCGGGTGGAGGCCACGTTCAGCGCCAGGCGCAGCATCGTGGTCATCAGCAGCACGATCGGGAAGATGCTGAACTCCAGCGGCCGCTTCACGTACACCACCGCCAGCAGCACCATCAGCGAGATGGCGATGTTGAAGGTGAACAGGGCGTCCAGCACCGGTGCGGCCAGCGGCACCACGACCATCGCCAGCATCAGCAACACGATCACCGGGGCGCCGAGCCCGTGCTTGATCATGTCCATGACTTTGCGCGTGTTCATCTGCGCGGCAGGCTGACTCATGGCTGGCTCCCCGGGGCGAATTCATCCACTTCCAGCGGCGGCAACGGCGGCATCGGCCCGCTGCGCCAGGCGCGCAGCGTGTAGACGTACGAGAGGACCTGCGCCACCGCGGAATACAGTCTCACGGGAATTTCCTTGCCGAGTTGGCCTTCCCTATACAAGGCGCGTGCCAAAGGCGGCGCCGAGATCACCGCCACGCGGTGCTGCTCGCCGACCTCGCGGATGCGGAAGGCGATCTCGTCCACGCCCTTGGCCACCACGGTGGGGGCGCGCATGCGCCCGCTCTCGTACTTCAGCGCCACCGCATAGTGGGTGGGGTTGACCACCACCACGTCGGCCTTGGGCACGGCTTCCATCATCCGCCGCTGCGACATCTGCATCTGCATCTGGCGGATGCGGCCCTTGACCTCGGGGCTGCCGTCGTTTTCCTTCATTTCCCGGCGCACTTCCTCGCGGGTCATCTTCAGTTTGCGGATGTAATTCCACTTCTGATAGGGCGCGTCGATCGCCGCCAGCAGCGCCAGCGCGCCGGCGGTGTACAGCAGCAGCCGCAGGGTGAAGCCCAGGCCGTGGCCGATGGCCTGCTCCAGCGGCTGCAGCAGCAGGCCGCGCAGGAAGTCGGTGCTGCCCCACAGGCACAGCATCGCGGCGCCGCCGACGAAGCCCATGCGCAGGATCGACTTGAGCAGTTCGACGATGGTCTCGGCGCCGTACATGCGGCTGAGCCCATTCATCGGGTTGAGCCGGTCGAACTTGGGCATCAGTGCCTGGCCTGAGAAGCGCAAAGTGCCCATCAGCACCGGCGCGGCGAAGCTGGCCGCCAGGCAGATGCCGACCAGCGGCAGCACCACCCAGAGCAGGTTCAGCAGCAAGTCGCCGAAATGGCCGAACATCGCCTGCGGATGCTCGCGCAGCGACAGGTCCGGGCGCAGCGCCTGTTTCAGCCAGGCCACCGCCCCGGCGGCCATGGAGGTGGACAGGCCCATCAGGGCGAAGACGCCGGCGCTGAACACCGCGGCGGTCGCCAGTTCGCGCGAATGCGGGATGTTGCCCTGTTCGCGGGCTTCGCGCAGACGTTTGTCTGTTGGCTGTTCTGTGCGCTCTGCGCCTTCTTCGCTCTCGGACATCGGGGGTGCGCTCGGCCAGGATCGACCCTGCGCACTGCAAGGACCGTGCCGGTCGCTGGCCCGGATTCCGGGCGCTGCTGCCGCGCCTCTCGGCCGCGGCGGCGGCTAGGCGAGTTGCAGCTCGACCCGGTCGCGGCCCAGCCGCTTGGCCTGGTACAGCGCCGCGTCGGCGCGCGCCAGCAGGTGCTGCAGCGGTTCGCCCGGTCGATACCAGGCCACGCCGATCGAGGCGGTGATCGCCAACTGCCGCTCGCCGATGCGCAGCGGCTGCCCGGCGATGGTGGCGCGCAGGGCCTGCAGCCGCTCGCCGCAGCTCGGCGGCAAGCCGGGCAGCACGGCCAGCAGTTCCTCGCCGCCGTAGCGGCCGACCAGGTCGGCGTCGCGCAGGTTGGCGCCCAGGCGCCGCGCCACCTCGATCAGCACCGCGTCGCCCACCAGGTGGCCGTGTTCGTCGTTGATCCGCTTGAAGTGGTCGAGGTCGATCATCGCCACTGCCAGCGGGGTCTGCTCGGCGTCGCTGCGGCGCATCTGCGCCGCCAGCGCCTCGAGGATGCCGGCGCGGTTGAGCAGGCCGGTGAGGGCGTCGTGCGAGGCCTTCACCGCCAGTGCGGCGCGGGCGATCTCCAGTTCGCGCTTGTCGTGTTCCAGCTCCTCGGTGCGCAGCGCCACCAGTTCGGCCAGTTCGCGCTGGCGCTGGTGCAGGCGGCGTTCGCGCCAGTGCAGCAGGGCCACCGCCAGGCCGCCGCCGAGCACCAGGTACAGCGCGATCATCGGCTGGCTGCGCCACCACACCGGCGCCACCGAGAACGCCACCCGCAGCGGCGCCGAGGCGCTGCGCCGGTAGGCGTCCAGCAACTGCACCTCCAGCACGTAGTGGCCCGGCGCCAGCGGCGGTTGCTCGAACTCGAAGTTGGGCGTGTGCAGCCAGCGGGTGTGTGCGCCCTCGAAGCGATAGCGGAAGCTGATGCGGTTGCGCTCGTCGTACAGGTCCGGCGAGCCGACCGCGATATGCAGCGGATCTTCGCTCCAGCGCAGGCGCGCGCCCGCGGCGATGGCGGCGCCGGCACGGCTGAACTCCTTGAGCGCCAGCCTTGGCGCCTGCGCCGGGAACAGCCGCGCCGGATCCAGCAGGTGGGTGACGCCACGGCTGCTGCCCAGCCATACCGAGCCGTCGTGGTCTTCCAGGAAGGCCGATTCGGACATGTCGTTCCAGAGCAGCCCCTGCGCCTGCGTCAGCCGCGACCAGGCGCGTCCGTCGTAGACGTCCACGCCCTGGTTGTGGCTGATCCAGATCCATCCGTTGCGGGTGCGGCGCAGGCTGTACAGCTGCAGGCCGCTCAACTGCGCATCGGCCGGCTGCAGGTACAGGGTGTCGCCGTCGAGCCGCCCTTGCCAGGCCCCGGGTCCATACAGGCTGGCCCAGGCCTGGCCATCGTCCAGGACCAGCAGCTTGCTGAGCACGGGTTGCGCCGGCGCACCATCCACGACCAGCCGGATCGGCGTCCAGGTCTCGCCACGCAGTCGGAACACGCCGGTCATGCCCACCGCCAGCACGCTGCCGTCGCCACGCTGCTGGATGTCCGAATACTCGCCACCGGGCAGCGCCTGCACCTTCTGCGGCACCGCGTCGGCGTCGGCCGCCGCCAGCAGATACACCCCGCGGTTGCTGAGGATCCACACCCGGCCGCTCGCATCCACGAACAGCTGTTTGGCGATGCCGTCCAGCGGCGGGTAGGCGCGCAGCAGCCGGCCCTGCGCGTCGTATCGGCGCAGCGCGCCGACCGAGCCAATGCTCCACAGCGTGCCGTCCGCGGCGCGTTGCAGGCCGATCATCTGCGTGCCGTGGTCGCTGGGCCAGCGCTGGAAGCGGCCATCCTCGCGCAGGCGGTCGACGCCGCCCTCGTTACCGACCAGCAGGTCGCCGCGCTGGGTGCGCTGGATGCTCCAGGTCGGCGCCCGACTGATGCCCTGCGACACATCCCAGTTCTCGATCCAGCCGTAGCCGTTCCAGCGCAGCACGCCTTCGCCATCCATGCTCAGCCACAGGTCGCCGGCCTGGTCGAAGTGCATGGCGACGATGCTGCCCTCGGGCAGGCCGTTGCGACGGTCGAAACTGCGCCAGCGCCCCTGTTCCCAGCGCGCCAGGCCCTGGTTGGTCCGCACCAGCACGCGGTGCTGCGGGTCCAGCAGGATCGGCGTGCGCCAGGTCACCAGGGCCGGTCCGTCCAGCCCGGGGGGTGTCTGCTCCTGGAAGCGCGTCGCGCCGGCCTGCAGCCGCATCACCTTGCGGCTGCCGACGACCCACAGGTTCCCGTCGCGGTCGCGCACCGCATTGCGCCAGAATTCGGGGGGCAGGCCCTGGGCCTGGTCGTAGCGGGTGGCGCGACCGTCGGCATCGATCCGGCACAAGGCCTTGGCGCAGCCCAGCCACAGTGTGTCGTCGACGACGAACAGGTCGTGGATGTCGGCCAGTTCCGGTTGCCGCGCCAGCGTCGCCGCATCGAACAGGGGCTGCAGTTCCCATCCCTTCGCATCGGCCTTGCGCGCCGCGCGCAGCAGGCGGTGGTCGTCCAGCACCACCGTGCCCCAGGCCGGCGCGGCCAGGCGCGGGCGGTTGAGCGGGCGATGCGAGGGCAGGCTGCCGTGCTCCAGCGGCATCCAGCCGGCCGGCGAGCCATCGTCCACGTAGATCGCATCGAAGGTGGCCACCCACAGCCGCCGCTGGGCGTCCTCGGCGGCATCGGAGATGTAATGGCCGCCGTGGCCCTGCAGCTTCACTTGCTGGAACTGGTCGCCGTCGAAGGCATACAGGCCGCTTTCGCTGCAGACCAGCAGGCTGCCGTCGCGACGCTGCAGCAGACAGGTGCCGGCCAGACCGAGCAGGCCCTGGTCCTGCGCATAGTGCCGCAACGGGATCACCTGGGCCTGTGTCGCCCCGGTGCAGGTCAGTGCCGACAGCAGCAGCCACAGCGGCCCCCACAGGCATCGACCCATGACCGTGCGCATGCGCGCTCAGCCGCCGCTGCACCGCCGTGGGACACGGCGATGGCAGGCACGAGCGGGCGCTGGCAGGCGATAGGGCATGGCGTACGACGAGCGATGGAAGGAAGGACGGACCGCGGCGATCGACGGGATCCGGGACGGTCGGCGCTGCCGCCGCCCATCCTGGCCCGCCAACGGTAGCCTGCCGTCGGTATCGGCCGCGTCGCGGCGCAGCTTGAGCGCCGGCTAGGCGGTCAGCGCGCGCGCGGCGTTGAAGGCGGCATCGAACAGCCGCTGCACCGGCGCCCCCATCTCGCCGACCAGCACCGCCAGCAGCGCCAGGCCCAGCACCACCGCCACCGGCAGGCCGAGCTGGATCGGGTTCAGCGACGGCGCCGCCTTGGCCAGCGCGCCGAAAGCCAGGTTCACCGCCATCATCGCCACCATGACCGGCAGCGCCAGGGTCACCGCCCCGCGCATGATGCTCATGAAGAAGTTCGGCGCGACCGAGGCCATGGCCTGCGCATCGGGCAGCGCGGTGCCGATCGGCAGCGCCTTGTAGCTGTCCACCAGCAGCGACACCACCGCCAGATGCCCGTTGGCGGTGAAGAACATCATGCCGAAGGCCAGGTAGAACCACTGGCCGATCACCGGCGAGTTGACCCCGCGCAGCGGATCGGCCATCTGCGCGAAACCCAGGCCGGTGCTCTGCGAGACCAGTTCCCCGGCCATCGCCCCGGCCTCGAAGATCATCCGCAGCATGAATCCCATGCTGGCCCCCACCGCCAGCTCCCGCGCCACGCTGAGCACCACCGCGGCATTAAACCCGTCCCAATCGGGCACCGGCGGCAGGATCGGCGCCAGCGCAATCGCCAGCGTTCCAGCCAGGATCACCCGTACCCGCCCCGGCACCGCCTTGCTCCCGACCATCGGCATCACCGTCAACATCGCCCCGATCCGCAGCATCGTCCATAGCACCGCCCCGATCATCGCGAACGCCCGCGACCCATCGACGACCATTTGCGTGGCGGCATCCATCAGCCCGAGACCCCGTTAACCGCAACAAAAGAACGCCCGGTGGCGCCAGCGCGAAGCCAACGCTCCACCATCAATGGCACCCCGGCCGGCCCCTGACCAACCAAGGACACCGCACGACTGGCAACGACGCCAAAGCCAAAGCTGCGATAGCCGCAGCTGCCGCTTTTGCGGTTGCTGTTGCCGTTGCTGTTGTTTTGCTCTTGCTCCACCGGGTCCCCTCCGCAGCGGCGGAGATGGCGGGCAAAACCCCCCGCAGGGGGGCGGCGCACAAGGATGTGCGCCGTTTTCGGCCGGGGCAGGATGCCCCGTCCGAAAATCCCGTCAGCGGAGCGAACCCGCGTAGCGGGCGCTGCGGCGGGGTGTGCTTTCTTTTGGTTACTTTTCTTTGCACAAGCAAAGAAAAGTGACTCGCCGCCAGGCGAAAGCTTTTGTTTTTCAAACGGCTCGCCGTAATGCGAAAGCCGTTGCTGATTCTGTCCAACAACGAAGGACATCAAAACGCTGGAAAGCGTAGCGGCAGACGCAGCCATCCCCGCTACCCAATCAAATGCGGAATACGCTGAAACAGCATCGTCGTGTACTCCACCAGATGCGCCAGCAACATACTCCCCGTCGCAAACAACATCGCCGTCAACGCCACCACCTTCGCGATGAACGCAATGGTCGGCTCATTGAGCTGCGTCGCCGCCTGGAACACACCGATCACCACACCCACCGCCAACATCGCCAGCAACAACGGCCCCGCCACCCACAACACCGTGATCAACCCGCCACGCAACTCCGTCAGCGCCAGTTCCGGACTCATGGCCTCAGACCCCGTTGAAACTGGCAGCCAGCGTGCCGACCGTCAGCACCCAGCCATCGACCAGCACGAACAGCAGAATCTTGAACGGCGCCGAGATCAGCATCGGCGACATCATCATCATGCCCATCGACATCAGCACGCTGGCTACCACCAGATCGATGATCACGAACGGGATGAAGATCAGAAAGCCGATCTCGAACGCCGTCTTCAGCTCGCTGGTGACGAACGAGGCCACCAGCACCTGGAACGGCACCGCATCCGGGCCGCTGTAGGTGCCGTTGCCGGCCATGCCGGCGAAGGTCATCAGGTCGGTCTCGCGCACCTGCGCCAGCATGAACGCGCGCAGCGGCTGCGTGGTCAGCGTCCACGCCGTCTGGAAATCGATCTGGCCGTTGAGATACGGGCTCATGCCCTGGCCCCAGGCCTTTTCCCACACCGGCATCATCACCAGCGCGGTCAGGAACAGCGCCAGGCCCATCAGCACCTGGTTGGACGGCGTCTGCCCGGTGCCCAGCGCCTGCCGCAGCAGGCCGAGCACAATGGTGATGCGAGTGAAGGCGGTCAGCACCAGCAGCAGCGACGGCAGCAGGGTGATGGCCGTCATCAGCAGCAGGGTCTGCAGCGGCAGGCTCACCGGCTGCGCGCCGATCTTGCCGACGTTGACCTCCGGCAGCGAGGGCAGGGTGGGCGCGGCGTTCTGCGGATTCTGCGCGGTCGGCGTGGCGGCCGGCGCCTGCGCGGCCTGCGCCCAGGCAAAGGCGGGCAGCAGGCTCAGCGTCAGCAGGATCAGCAGCAGGCGCAGCCGGCGAGCGTTGCGGTTCCAGAAAAACGGCATGGTCATTTGTCCTTGCGCAGCTTCTGCGCCAGAAGCTGGGCGAAATCGGGAAGCTGCTTGAACGGCTTGATCGAGGGCAGGGTCGGCGCGGGCGCCTGCGGCAGCGGCTCGGGCAGCTGATGCAAGGTGCGTACCCCGCCGGGCGAGACGCCGAGCAGCAGCTGTTCGCCGTTGACCTCGACCACCACCACCCGCTCCTTGGCGCCGACCGCCAGACTGGCGACCACGCGCAGGCCTTGCGCCGGGCGGAAGCCGCTGCCGGGCAGGCGCTTGAGCACCCAGGCCATGGCCAGGATCAGGCCCAGCACCAGCAGCAGCGCGAACACCGCGCCGAGCAGGCTGGGCGCCGACGGCGCCGCGTTGCCGACGCCCGCGCCGTGCTTGGCGGTCTGCGTGGCGACGGCGAGCAGCAGGCTCACCGCAGTCTCCGGATGCGCTCGCTGGGGCTGACCACGTCGGTCAGGCGCACGCCGAAGCGGTCGTTGATGGTCACTACCTCGCCGTGCGCGATCAGGGTGCCGTTGACGTAGACGTCCAGCGGTTCGCCGGCGCCGCGCTCCAGTTCCACCACCGAACCCTGGTTGAGCTGCAGCAGGTTGCGGATCGGAATGCGGCTGCGGCCGACTTCCAGCGACAGGGTCACCGGCACGTCCAGGATCACGTCCAGGTTCAGGTCGTTGGACTCGGCCATGGCGTCCGGCTGCAGGCTGTCGAACTGGGCCGGCGCCGGCTGGGTGGGATCGGTCTGGGTCATGGCAGGTCTTCCTGGGGAGCGGGGCGGCGGCGCAGCGCGCCGGGGGGATGGGTGGCGGTGATCTTCACCGCGTTCTGGCCGTGCGAGATGCCGAACTCGCCGGTGAACACCGGGATGTTCTCCACGCACAGCGGCACCTGCTTGGGCAGGTCGATCGGCAGCACGTCGCCGATCTTCAGCCGGGTCAGCTCGCGCAGGCTCATCTGCTTCTGCGCCAGCACGCTGGAAATGGTGACCTCCGAGCCGAACAGCTGCTCGCGCAGCATGATGTTCCAGCTCTCGTCGCGGTCCACGCGGTCGCTCTGGATGCCGGCGTCGAGCAGTTCGCGGATCGGCTCCAGCATCGAGTACGGCAGGGTCACGTGGATCTCGCCGCCGCCGCCTTCCAGCTCCACGTGGAAGCGGCTGACCACCACGTACTCGCGCGGGGTGACGATGTTGGCGAAGTGCGGGTTGACCTCGGAATTGAGGTACTCGAACTCCACCTCCATCACCGGCGCCCAGGCTTCGGCCAGGTCGGCGAAGGTCTGCTTGAGCATCAGCTGGATCACCCGCATCTCGGTCGGGGTGAACTCGCGGCCCTCGATGCGGGTGGGATAGCGGCCGTCGCCGCCGAAGAAGTTGTCGACCACGGTGAACACCAGGGTCGGCTCGAACACGATCAGGCCGGTGCCGCGCAGCGGCTTGAACTTGATCAGGTTCAGGTTGCTCGGCACGTACAGCGAGTGCATGTAGTCGTTGAACTTGATCAGGTCGATGCCGCGCACCGACAGGTCGGCCGAGCGCCGGATCAGGTTGAACAGGCCGATCCGCCACAGGCGCGCGAAGCGCTCGTTGACCATCTCCAGGGTCGGCATGCGCCCACGGATGATCCGGTCCTGGCTGGAGAAGTCGTAGCTGCGCGCCTCGCCCGGCTCGGCCGGCGCCGGCTCGGTGTCCACCACGCCCGCGTCGACGCCATGCAGCAGGGCATCGATCTCGTCTTGGGAGAGCAGGTCGGTCATCGCGGCAGCGCCTTTACTGGGTCACGAAGCTGGTGAACAGGAGTTCTTCCACGCACTTCTTGCCGGTCTCGGCGGTCATCAGCTTCTGCGCGTCGGCCAGCGCCGCGGCCTGCAGCTTCTTGCGCCCATCGATGTTGGCGATGTCCTGCGCCTGCACTTGCGAGAACAGCATCAGCAAGTGCGCGCGGATCGCCGGGGCGTTCTCGGTGATCAGCTTCAGTTCTTCCGGGTCGCGGGTCATCAGCTGCACTTCCAGCTGCAGGTAATGCGGGCCGTCTTCCGCGCCGCCGTTGAGATTGACCACGAACGCCGGGTCCATCGCGAAGTACTGTGCCGGCTTGGGGATCTCGGCGGTCTTTTCCTCGGCCTTGGCGTGGCCGCCCTCGGGCTTCTTCAGGAAGAAGAACGCGCCGGCACCGCCGCCGCCCAGCACCAGCACCGCCGCGACGACGATGATCAGCAGCTTCTTCTTCGACTTGCCGCCTTCCGGGGCGTCCTTGGCGTCTTTCTTGGATTTGTCGGCGGCTGACACTGAGCGGGCTCCTGAGGGGGGTCTGCCCCTGAGGATGCAATCGCCGTGCCGAAACCGGGCGCCTGGCGCGCCGGGTGTTTGACGGCGCCGCCGCGCGCCATGCCGGCGCGGGCCGAGACCGTTGTGTGAGAGGGGATCGGGCCCAGCGGAGGGGCCTCAACCCTGCCGTATCCTTCCGACGAACGTTGAGGCCGAGACCCGTCCCACTCCCTCGATCGCTGTGAAGGGGCGGCGGCGCGCCCCGGATCGTCAGGCGTAGGCGTCGAGCAGACCGCGCTGGCGCAACACCACTGCCGGAATCCCGACGCTGCCGGACAGGTCGTCGGCGAGCTCGCCGCCGCTGCGGCCGCCGCCCTGCGGCGTGCCCTGCGCATTGGCCTGCTGTTGCTGCGGCTGCTGCTGGCCGACGTCGGCTTGGCCGAGCTGGAAGCCGTGCTGGCCGAGCATGTCGCGCAGGCGCGGCAGGCTGTTCTCGAGGGCCTGGCGCACGTCGGCCTGGTTGCTGCTGAAGCTGGCGTTGACCTGGTCGCCGGTCATGTGCAGGCGCACTTCGACCAGGCCGAGCTCGGCCGGATTGAGCTTGATGTGGGCGTGGCCGATCTTCTGGTCGGCCAGCCAGCTGATGCGCGCGCCCAGTTCGTCGTCGAACTGGTTGCCGTGCAGGTTCGGGGTCGGCGTGGGCGAGCCGGTGAACGGCTGCGGATCGGCCAGCCGCGCCGTGGCGTGCAGCGGGGCCGCCGCCGCGGTCGGCACGATCGCGCTGGGATCGGCGGCGGGCGCGGCGTCGCCGCTCTCGCCACTCTTGCCGCCGGACGCGGCGGCGATGGCGGCCAGCGCCGCCAACGGCGCCGCGGTGTCGGCGCCGCCGGCCTTGTCGGCGGACCCGGCCTGCGCCAACAGCATCGCGCCGAAGCCGCCGGCCGCAGAGGCCGGGGCGGTGCCGGCCGTCGCGGCAGTGCCGGCGGTGGCGGCAGTCGGATCGGTGGCGCCGGCCGCGGTCTGGGCCGCGGCGTCGCCGCCGAGCAGGGCGCCCACGCCGTTGGCCACGGCGCCGGCGACGCCGACCGCCAACCCGGCCGCTGCGCCCAGCGGGGTCGCGGTGGCGGCCGGCAGCACCGCCGCGCCGATCGCCGGCAGCAGGCCCAGGCCGATGCCGGCCAGCCCGGCCGGCGGCCAGGCGCTGTCGTCGGGCTTGGCGTCCTCGTGCTTGTCTTCGGTCTTGGCCTTGCCCTTGTCGCTGCCTGAGGCCTTGGTCTCGGTGCTGCTCTTCCCGGCGTCCTGGGCGACCTTGTCGCCTGCCTGCGCGGTGCGCGCGGGGTCGCTGGCGGTGTCGTCTGCGGCGGCCGGACGCTTGTCCGCCTGGTCCTTGCCGACGTTCTGCGCCGGCTTGGGCGTCTCGCGGGCGGCGGGCTTGGGCGCGGTGGTACGCGCCGAGCCGCCGCCGCCGAGCAGTTTGGCGAAGTCCTTGTCCTTGCCGCCGGCGCGGTCGGTGCCCTGCGTGTCGTTGCCGCCGCCGATCTGGCTGGCGCGGCCACTGCCGCCCAGCGCGGAAAGCGCGTTGTTCATCGTCCGTCTCCGTCATCGTGTTCGTCGGCGGTGGCCGCCAGGCGCGCGCGGCGCGCGCCCAGGTCGTCCATCTCGCGCTGGCTGCGGCGGTCGTCGACCTTGCGTTCCTGCGCGCGGTAGCTGGCCGCGAGCTGTTCCAGCACCTGCTTGTCGCGGCTGGCCAGCAGCAGCCGGCTGCGCTCCATCTCCACCTTCTCGCGGTTGCGGTCCACGGTCTGGCACTGCTGCTGCACCGCGCTCTCCAGCCGGTCCAGGAAGGCGCGGCGGTTGGCCAGTTGCGCCAGGCTGGTCGCCGCCATCTGGCTGTTGGCGTACTCCTCGGCGTAGCGGCGCAGTTCCTCCAGCCGCGACTCGTGGGTGGCCAGGGCGCGCTGGCGCTCGGCGAGATCGCGCGCGACCTCGTCTTCGTGCTGCTGGGCGCGGCGGAGCAGGGGATCGAGACGTTGCGATTGCATCATGGCTTAGTTCTCGCGGTCGACCAGGCGCTTGAGGGCGGCCTGGCTGTGGGGCAGATCTGCGGCTTTGGCGACGTCCTGTCCGAGGAATTCCATGATCTCCGGCCAGCGCTCCAGCGCTTCGTCCACGGCCGGATCGTTGCCGCGCTGGTAGGCGCCGATGGTGATCAGGTCGCGGTTGGCCGAGTACGCGGCCACCAGCCGCTTCAGCGAGCGGATGCGCATCCGCCACGGCTCGTCGGCGATGTCCTGGACCACGCGGCTGACCGAGGACTCGACGTCGATGGCCGGGTACAGGCCGCTGTCGGCGACCCGCCGCGACAGCAGGATGTGGCCGTCGAGGATGGCGCGCGCGGCATCGGCGATCGGGTCCTGCGGATCGTCGCCTTCGGTGAGCACGGTGTAGAAGGCGGTGATCGAGCCGCGGCCCTTGGCGCCGTTGCCGGCGCGTTCGACCAGCGCCGGCAGCTTGGCGAACACCGACGGCGGATAGCCGCGGGTGGTCGGCGGCTCGCCCACCGACAGGCCGATCTCGCGCTGGGCCTGGGCGAAGCGGGTCAGCGAGTCCATCAGCAGCAGCACGTTCAGGCCCTGGTCGCGGAACCACTCGGCGATGGCGGTGGCGCGGTAGGCGCCATGCAGGCGCGCCAGCGGCGGGCGGTCGGCCGGGGCGGCGACCACCACGGCGCGGCGCAGGCCTTCCTCGCCCAGGGTGGTCTCGACGAAATCGCGCACTTCGCGGCCGCGTTCGCCGATCAGTCCGACCACGATCACGTCGGCGGCGGTGTAGCGGGTCATCATGCCCAGCAGGGTGGACTTGCCGACGCCGGAGCCGGCGAACAGGCCCACGCGCTGGCCGCGGCCGATCGGCAGCAGCGCGTTGATCGCGCGCACGCCCACGTCCAGCGGGGTGGTGATCGGTTCGCGCGCCAGCGGGTTGATCGACACGCCGGCCATGCCCACCGAGCCTTCGGCGCGGATCGGACCCTTGCCGTCCAGCGGCACGCCGTCCGAGTCGATCACCCGGCCGAGCAGGCCTTCGCCCACTTCGACGCCGCCGCGGCGGTGCAGCGGCACCACCCGCGCGTTGGGCAGCAGGCCGTGGGTTTCGGCGCTGGGCATCAGCGAGGTGCGGTCGCCGGAGAAGCCGACGACTTCCGCGTCGACCCAGCCGCCGTCGACCTCGACCTTGCAGGTGGCGCCCATCGGCGCCTCGCAGCCGACCGCTTCCAGGGTCAGGCCGACCGCGCGGCGCAGGATGCCTTCGCGGATCAGGCCGCGGCCGGCGGCCACGTCCAGATCGAGCTTGCCGAGGCGGCCGGCCAGGCGCAGGTTGCGCGCATCCAGCCAGTCGGCGGGGTGGGTGCCGGACAGCGCGCTCACAGGCCCGCTCCGGACTTGCGCATCACCGTTTCCAGGGCCGCGCGCAGGCGCGCCTCGAGGGTGCCGTCGATGCGCACCGATTCGGCGTGCACGCGCAGGTCGCCGCGGCTCAGGCTCAGGTCCGGCACCAGCCGGATGCCCTGATCCATCAGCGTCAGCAGCGGGGTCAGCGCGGCGATGTCGTCCGGGTGCAGGCGCACCTCGACATCGCGGCGCGCGCCGCCGACCGCGTCCAGCGCCTCGGCGACCAGTTCCGACAGCAGCACCGGGTCGGCCTGGTAGGCGCGGCCGACCAGGCTGCCGGCGATGCGCACGGCCAGCTCGCCGAGCGCGCCGACCACCTCGTTCTCCAGCCGCGCCAGCGGCCGCGAGAAGTTGTCCAGGATGCCTTCGATCTGCGCGGTGAGGCGGCGGATCTCGGCCTGGCCCTGGGCCAGGCCCTCGGCGTGGCCGCGTTCGAAGCCTTCGTGCTGGGCCGCGGCCTCGATCGCCTGGATCTCCTCCAGGCTCGGCGGACGCAGCACCGGCTCGTCCGGCAGCGCGTCTTCGTAGGGCAGCGCCGCCAGCGCGGACGGGGCATCGAGTTCCGGCGCCAGCCAGCGCACCACGTTGCCGTTCATACCATGGCCTCCGCACCGCTACCGCCCAGGCTGATCACGCCTTCGTCGGCCAGGCGCCGCACGATCGCCAGGATCTCCTTCTGCGCGGCTTCCACGTCGGACAGGCGCACCGGGCCGCGCGCTTCCATGTCTTCCAGCAGGATCTCGGCGGCGCGCTGGGACATGTTCTTGGTGATCTTGTCGCGCACCTTGATGTCGGCGCCGCGCAGGGCCAGGCCGAGACGGTCGCCGCTGACTTCGCGCAGCATGGTCTGCAGGCCGCGGTCGTCCAGCTCC
Organism: Xanthomonas sp. LMG 12459; assembly: GCF_009192905.1. Taxonomy (NCBI): domain Bacteria; kingdom Pseudomonadati; phylum Pseudomonadota; class Gammaproteobacteria; order Lysobacterales; family Lysobacteraceae; genus Xanthomonas; species Xanthomonas sp. LMG 12459. Next base: position 22,875 of record NZ_NSGT01000105.1, on the reverse strand, counting down.
ACCAGGTTGTCGAACACGAACATCAGGTCCTGGATGCGGCTGCCCAGGTCGGCGTCGATCTTGCTGATCGCCGACAGCACGCCCTGGTCCGAGCCGCTGTCCAGGAAGTTGAGGATGTTGGCCGCGACCTTGACCCCGCCCACGTTGGACGACTTCAGGTTCTGGTTGCCGGAGAACTGCCGCTCCATGATCTCGTTGAGCTCGTTGAGCGCGTGCGGGGGGATGCCGTCGAGGGTGGCGATGCGCATCAGCACGTCGGCGCGGGTGCGCTCGGGCAGCAGCTTCAGCGCCTCGGCGGCCTGGTCGCTGTCCAGGTGCGCCATCACGATGGCGATGATCTGCGGATGCTCGTTGCGCACCAGGTCGGCGATGGAGCGCGGGTCCATCCACTTCAGGGTGTCCAGGCCGGTGGTGTTGCGGCCCAGCAGGATGCGGTCGATCAGGCTGCCGGCCTTGTCGGCGCCCAGCGCCTGCACCAGCACGTTGCGGATGTAGTCGTCGGCGCCCACGCCCAGCGAGGTCTTGCTGCCCAGCTCGGCGTTGAACTCCTCCATGACCTTCTCGACCTGGTCGCGCGAGATGCCGCTCAGCGTCGCCATGGCGATGCCGATCTTCTGCACCTCCTTGGGGTCCATGTGCTTGAGCACCTCGGCCGCGTCGGCCTCGCCGAGCGACAGCAGCAGCACGGCGGCGCGCTGGGTGCCATTCATTGCATTCGCATCAGGCTTCACTGGCGACCCATCCCTTCACGACCTGCGCCACGCGCTTGGAATCCTGTTTGACCGCTTCGCGGGCCTGACGCAACCGTTCCTCGTAGGCGTCGGGCAGGGCGATGGCGGGGTTGCCGCCAGCGCCGCCGCTGAGGCTGGCGGTGTCCTCGCCCAGCGACGGCAGCAGCGGGTTGTCGTCGTCGAGCATCGACAGCTTGGCGTCGCGCGGCTCGTTGCCGTCGCGGTCGTGGCCCACCGACGCGGCCGGCGCGGGACCGGCGATCTGGCGCAGCGCCGGGCGCAGCACGCCGAACAGCAGCGCCAGCACCACCGCCGCACCCAGCACCAGGCGCGCGACGTTCATCACCCGCGGATCTTCCCACCAACCGGGCTTGTCGGCCGCTTCCGGGGCCTGGCGGACGAACGGGGCGTTCATCACCGAGACGGTGTCGCCGCGTTCGGCGTTGAAGCCAACCGCCTGCTTGACCAGGCCTTCGATGCGGGTCAGCTCGGCGGCGCTGAGCGCCTGCTCGGTCATCTTGCCCTTGGCGCCCGGCCGCATCACGTGGTCCACCAGCACGGCCACCGAGACGCGCTTGATCCGCCCGGCCGGCTGCCGGGTGTGCTGCAGGGTGCGGTCCAGCTCGTAGTTGCGGGTGGCGCTCTTGGAGCTTTCGGTCGGGGTCGCGGCGGCGGCCTGCTGGGTGCCGGCGGTGCCCGCGGCGGGCGGGGCGCCGGTGGCGCCCGGCTGGCCCGGCGCGCTGCCCGGCGAGTTGCTGGTCGCGCCGGGCGCGCCCTGCGGACCGCTGGTGCTGGTGCTGCTGTCGCTGACCTGCTCGCTGCGCAGCTTCGGCGGGTCGCCGTTGTACAGCTCGCGCGCTTCCTCGACCACCGAGAAGTCCATGTCCACGTTCACTTCCGGGTTGACCCGGCCCGGGCCGGTCATCGGCTCCAGCAGTTCGCGGATGCGCTGGTTGTAGGCGCTTTCCTGGCGGCGCACCTGGTCGAACTGGGCGGCGTTGAGCGCGGCGTCGCTGTTGGGGTCGGCGATGGTCAGCATGCGCCCGCTCTGGTCGACCACGGTGACGCGGTCCGGCGCCAGGTCGGGGATGCTGGAGGCGACCATGTTGACGATCGCATCGACCTGATTGCGTTCCAGGGTGGTGCCGCCGCGCAGTTCCAGCACCACCGAGGCGCTGGCGGCCTCGCGCTGGCGGGTGAACGCGCTCGGCTTGGGGATGGCCAGATGCACCCGCGCCTCGCGCACCGGGCGCAGGCTGGCGATGGTGCGCGCCAGTTCGGTTTCCAGGGCGTGCTGGTAGCGGGCGTTCTCCACGAACTGGCTGACCCCGAAGCCGGGATCCTTTTCCATCACTTCGAAGCCCATGTTGCCGTTGTCGGTCAGGCCGGCGCCGGCCAGCTTCAGCCGCGCGTCGTACAGCTTGTCCTCCGGCACGGTGATCGCACCGGTGGCCTGGTCGAGCTTGAACGGGATCTGCGCGGTGCGCAGCAGGTCGGTGGCCTCGGCCGTGCCCTTCTCGTCCAGGCCGGTGTACAGGGGAGTGTAGGCCGGCTTCTGCGACCAGAAGAACACGAACAGGCCGGCGGCCACGGCCACCGCGATCATCGCCATCAGGCCGATGCGCCGGGTGAGCTGCAGGCTCTGCAGGCGGTCGAACCAGGCCCCGGCCTTTTCGCTGTTGAATGTGTCTTTGCTGATCGCAAGCGCCATCGTCTTCTACCCTTACAGCGGCATGTTCATCACGTCCTGGTACGCCTGGACGAGTCGGTTGCGGACTTCCACGGTAGCGCGAAACGCCACCTGGGACTGTTGCGCGGCCAGCATCACCTTGGCCAGGTCGGCGCTGGGGTCGCCCAGTTCGAAGGCCTTGGCGAGGTCACCGGACTTCTGCTGGGCCTCGTTCACGCCGCCGATCGCGTTGCGCAGGGTCTCGGTGAAGCTCGGGCCCTGCACGCCCTGGCTGCCGCCCAGGCCTTCGATCGCATTGCTGCGGCCGACATCGCCCACCCGCGTCTGCGCCGCCTGGCCGACCTGGCCCTGGTAGCTGCGGATCTGCGAAAGGATGGAGCTGATGGAGTCGCTCATACGGTGAAGTCCCTGCCGGGAGACGGCTTGCCCGTATGCAATGCAAGCGGTGTGCCGAAACGGCACTCACGGGTCGCGCAGCCTCCGGACAGGCGTGCGCGGGCAAGGCCGGCACCCGGTGACGGGTTCCTGGCGCCGGCGGCACGGCCGGCACGGACCGCGCGCCGGCAAGGTGTCGGCAGGTTGACGCCGTGCGCCGCGTCACGGTCGGACGCGGGCGCCGCGCGGCGGCCTCACGGTGGACGAGGGGGCCGACTCAGTCCGGCAGCCAGGCCGCCCGCCACTCCTGCAGATTGGCGCCGTGCAGCAACCAGTCGCGCTGCACCGTCGCGCGCAGGGCAGTGCCGGCCGCAGTGCGCGCGTCGGCATCGGCCAGGTGCGCGCGGATCGCATTGACCCAGTCGCGAAAGCGGTTCTTGACCAGGGTGACCGGCAGCCCGCCGTCGCGGTAGGGCGGCAGGTCGCTGGCCACCACCGGGTAGCCGCAGGCGCCGTACTCGAGCAGGCGCAGGTTGCTCTTGCAGCGATTGAACAGGTTGTCTTCCAGCGGCGCCAGCGCCAGGTCCAGGCCCAGTGCGGCCAGCGCCTGCGGGTAGCGGGCGAAGTCCACGCCTGCGTGCACCTCGTGCACATGCCGGCGCAGCCGCTCCGGGCACAGGCCCATGAACACCCAGTGCACCTCGCCGGCCAGCGCCTGCACCACGTCGGCGATCAGTTCCAGGTCGCCGGTGTGGCTAAGCCCGCCGGCCCAGCCGACCCGTGGCTTGGCCGAGGCGGATGCCGCCTGCGGCGCCAGCGCGCCCCACAGTTGCGGCTCCAGCCGGTTGCGCACCACGCGGATGTCGCCGTGCAGGCCGGCCAGCGCCTCGGCCAGGTCCGGCGTGGAGACGGTGACCCGGTCCACCAGCGTGGCGGCGCGCCGCAGCGAGCGCAGCACGTCCTTGGGCATGTGCTCGCGATGCGCGCTCTTCAGCGGCAGGTTCGGCAGGTAGTCGTCCAGCTCGTAGACCATGAAGGCAGTGCCGAACCGGCGCATGCGCTCCATCCGCGCCAGTTCCGCGTCGCCGACCCGGCGCTGCAGCACCACCACGTCGGCGCCGATGCGCTGCAGCTCCACCGGATCGAGCAGGCGCGCGTAGTACAGGCCGTCGATCTGCGCGGCCGCGGCCAGCGCCTGGAATGGCTGGATCACCCGGTACTGGCCGCTGCCGAAGGTGTCGCCGGGATGGGCCAGCACCCGCGGCAGCGGTTTCCAGGCCAGCGGCTGCCAGGAGAATTCGGACTCGGTCAACTGGAAACCGCCGGGCTGGTCCAGGCCCAGGCTGGGCGAATACGCCGGATCCTGCGCCAGCGCCGGCAGCCAGCGCTGCAGCAGCGCCTCGTCGGCCAGCTCGCTGCGCGTGGCCGAGGCTGGTTGCAGCAGCAGCGCCTGCGGCGTCCACACGGTCCAGGCGCCCGTCGCCGCGGCGCGCAGGCACAGGTCCACGTCGGCGCCGCCGGCGGCGAAGCCGGCCGCGTCGAAGCCGGACAGGTGTTCGAACAGCGCCCGCCGCACCAGCAGGCAATGCGCCGACACCGCGCTGTAGCGGTGTGCCACCTGCAGCCGGCCCATGTAGCCCGGCTGCGCCATCGCCTCGCCGGCGAAGGCGTGGCCGGCGCCGGCCAGCAGGCCCGGCAGCAGGCCGGCATGGGTGATGCGGCCGTCGGCGGACACGCCCTTGGCGCCGACGATGCCGACTTCGGGCCGCTGCGCGTGGTTCATCAGCGCGTGCAGCCAGCCGTCCTGCACCGCGGCGCTGTCGGCGTCCAGGAACAAGAGGTACTCGCCCTGCGCCTGGGTGGCGGCGAGGTTGTGCGCCTCGGCCTGGCAGACCCGCTGTTCCAGCGCGAACACGCGGATGCGGCCGTTGCCCAACTCGGCCACGGCCTGCATCCACGCGGTGATCTCCGGGGCGTGGCTGGCGTTGTCCACCAGCAGCAGTTCGTAGGCCGGGTAGGCGGTCTGTTCGAGCAGGCTGACCACCGCGCGCTGCAGCGCCGGCAGATTGTCCTGCGCCAACAGCACGATCGAGACCGGCGGTTGCGCGGGGTGGCCGTAGTCGATGCGGAACAGGCCGCCCGGCAACGGCTCGACCGTGGCCTGCGGATAGCCGCGGGCCTGCAGGTGCGCGGCGATCGCGCGCTGGCGCGCCGGACCGCCGGCCTCGGCGCTGGCCGGCGTGGCGACCAGCAGCGGCTCGGGCAGGTGTGCGATGCCGTCGCCGCCGTCGCGCAGGAACAAACGCAGGATCAGCGCCAGCTCGCTGGCGCCGTCGTAGGCCGGATCGAAGCCGCCCAGCGCGTGCACCGCGGCGCGGCGGAACACCCAGTGCCCGGCGGTGGCCAGCGGATTGCCCAGCAGCAGGTCGAGGTCCGGGTCGGGCCGCAGCAGCGGCGCCAGGGTGTCCGCGTCCACGGCCAGCCATTCGTCCGCATACAGCGCGTTGCACTGCGGTTGCTGCGCCAGTTCCAGCAGCAGCCGCAGCAGGCCGCCGGCGTAGAACCGGGTGCCCGCGACCACGCGCAGGCACCAGTCGCTGGCCGGCGCCATCTCCAGTGCGGCGGACAGCGCCGCGGCATCGGCCGCGGCCGGAAGCGCTGGCAGGATCCGGACCCGCGGGTCGGGCCACGCGGGAAGGGGGGCTTCGCCCAGCACCAGCGCCTGCACCTGCGCGAACGGCGTGCCCTCCAGCAGCAGGCTGTCCAGCGTGGCGTCCAGCGCGGCACGGTCGGCGCCGCGTGCGTCGACCAGCACGGCGAGCCGCGGCGCGCCGCCGAGGGCGTCCAGGCGCGCGTCGAGAAGGTCGCGTTGCGCCGGCGTCACCGTCCGCCGCGCCTGCCAGTCGCGCAGCGTCGCCTGTACGCAGACCCGCGCGTAGGCGTCCTGGATCGCCTGCAGCAGGTCCACCGGCGTGCCGGGGCCGCCGCCCAGCGGCGTCACCGTGACCTGGCGGACGTCGCCATCGCCGCGGTACCAGCCCATCGCGCGCACGCCCTGGCGGAAGTTGGCATGCCCCTGGTCGCCGATGCCGGGCTGGTCGCGGCCGGCCTGGCTGTACTGTTCCTCCGACACCCGGAAGCGGGTCAGCGGCTTTGCCAGCAGCGCCAGGTGGCCGCGGTGCAGCAGCTTGGCGTACAGCGCCAGATCGCCGACCCAGTTGATGACCTTGCCGGCCAGCGTCATCAGCTCGTCGCCGATCTCCAGCAGGTCGCTGCGCCGGCATAGCACGCAGCTGGGCTCGCCGACGAAGTTGATGGTGTGGTCGGCCAGGAACGACAGCAGCTCCGGCCCGTCCAGCAGCACGTCGCCGGCGAACGGGAAGGCGGTGGCCGGGATGTCCTCCAGCGGCGCGCCGTGGCTGTCGATGCGCTGGCGGCGCGAGGACGCCAGCAGGACATTCGGTGCACTCTGCATCGCCGCGACCAGCGCGGCAACGCAGTCTGGCGCCAACACGTCGTCGTCGTGCAGGAACTTGACGTACTCGCCCTGGGCCAGGGCGATGCCGCGCGCGGTGCTGCCGAGTTCGCCCAGGCGGCTGGGGTTGCGTTCGTAGCGGATCGGGAACCGCGCCGAGCCACGCTTTCGCTCCACCACCTCGGCGATCGCCTCGGTGGGGTTGTCGTCGCAGATGACCAATTCCAGCGCCGGATAGGTCTGGGCCAGCACGCTGTCGAGCGCCTGCTCGAAGTAGCGGAGCTTGTAGGCCGGCATGACCACGCTGACCAGGGCGGGGGAACTCATGCGGAATTGACCGTGTTCGACTTGGAAAAGGGCGTCCACTGCATTGTTAGTGGTTTCTGCGTCATTCGGATACGGGCGTTGACGGGGCCGATCCGCTACAGGATGCAACATGCGTGCCGGGTCGTGGCCGACCGGTCCTCGCGGGATTTGGCGAGCATGCCCCACGCCAAGGGACGCCGTGCCGATCCGTGATCACGCGCCGCTTGCCGCCGCGTTGGCCGCGGTCGGTCGGATTCGGTCCCCTTGGATGCGCTCCCAGGGGAAAACACCCTGGCCGCGTCCTGACTGCTCGGCTGAAGCCGAGCCGGTCGGCGTGGCGAAGTTCGACCAGATACCTGGTGCATTCGGTTCCACACGCCCGCGGGCTGCCAGTCGCACAATCGGCGCCAGCCGTTCATGCCGCTGGCGTAGCCCAGTTTCTGCGGCCAGATCCCCCCAAGCGATGCTCGCGCGAAGCCCGTACACGATGCCACTGAGCGTGCTTTGGTCGTCTACTCGCGGCCAAGGCGGCACTTGCGGGATCGGGGGGGGGGGGCGCTTCCGCGGCGCTGAGCTGACTTCCTTGCGGTGAGCCCGGCGGTGGCTCAACAGACCTGTTCAAGGGGCACTGTTAGTCAATCTTAATCCGCCCAAGGCGGCGGCGCGGCTCCGGCGACGGGCGATGCATACAGAACAAGGTCGTAGTAGTGGGCGGGAGAGTGCTGGCGTAGTCGGAAGTGGTAGCCATCCACCAATTTATCCAGTTGCCCCACGACATCTAGCAAATCCTGGGCGTAGTGATATACGCAAATAGCCATGCGGGGACGCTGGGTATGGATGAGGCGAGATGCTCCTTCCAGTGCTTTGGCTTCAAATCCTTCGATGTCCAGCTTCAGCAACGTCAGTTTTTCAAGTTCGTCGTCTAGGCGCGTGGTGTATACGGAAATTTCGCCATCCTGCGACACATGGCTGGAGACGGTGCCGGTCTCCTTGAAGCGCAATGTTGTATGTTCGTTGGAGATGGCTTTGTTAATGGTCTGGAGATTGCGAGGTAAAAAAGGGAGGTCGCTGGCAACACCCTGCAGTTTCTGGAAGTTGATGCGATCGGGTTCGAAAGCGGCGATGCTTTCGTACTGATAGCGGGATGCATCCAGGAACTTGCGGACGATGGGGCCCTTGAAGGCGCCGCCATCGCAAAAATGTTCGCGCTTGCCCAGTTGAAAGGTGCTGCCATCGGCGAACGTGGAAAAGTATTCGTTGACCGGCGTGGCCCAGCATTCCCTCAGAAAGCTGGAATCGTAGGTCAGGCGGAACAATAGGTTGCTGTAGAGCGTAAAAATGCTCAATTCATCGTCCAGGCGATCCGCAAGACGCAGAAACTCGTCCAGGCGCAGAAGCGTGCGCTGACGGTACACCTGGGCAGGCTCGTAAACTGCAACTAGCCCACAGTGGGCAATCGCCAGGCAGGCGTCCACCCTTGCGATGCCTGCCTGTTCGCAGAGCTTGCGGGCCAAGCCAGATTCTTCCGGGCTGTAGGAGAAATCGATGGCCAGTGCATTGGTGTGGCGCGCCGCTTGTTCGACGAACTGGCGCCAACTCCAACGCGGCACGCCATGAACGGTGTCACCGTCGCCCGGCTTGTCGCCCACGGCGGCGATCACATGGGGAGAGTGTTGGACGATCTGGGGGGCATAGATGTTGCCAATGCCAGAGCGCGGTTGGATGAAAAAGAGGGGGCGCTGCTCAAAATTCGGGATCAGTGGATCCAGCGAAGGCGCAACGCTCAGCTGTTTGATGTGCGCGGTGACGCAGAGATTGCTGGCAAACGCACGGCCGCGCGGGCTACAAGAGAAATCGATGGCGACTGCATCGGGATACTGCCCAGCATTGGCAAGAAATTCTTGACTGCTCCAGCGCGGCGCGCCGTGAACGCTGTCCAGATGGGTGCTTTGGTCATCCACCGCGGCAACTACATGCCGCAGGTTGGCCACTACCCTGGGGCCGTGCACCATGCCTGCGTAGGACTGGGGAGCAACGAGGAAAGTAGGGCGGTTGGCAATCGTTGGCAGGCGCGCAATGACATCGTCGAGTGCGGGGCGCTCCTGCTCCCCGATACGGAGGATGCGCTGGCGAAGCTGTTCGTTTCTTGAGTGCATGACGGTCATCCGTCGTAAGTATGAATAGGGCTGTCATAGCGGGTGTCGAAATAGGTCTTGGCAGGCACGTCCTTGTCGTAGACACGTGGCCAGCCAAGTTCGCAGCTGCGGCCCACCTTGACGCCTGCGCGCACGATGGCGCCGGTACGCAGGATGCTGTTGCCGCCAATTTCGACGCCAGTGCCGATCTGAACACCATGCTCTATCCAGCATGAGGACTTGATGCGGCACGCCGGCCCAAGGTGCGCTCCGGCATGGATGACGGTGTTGTAGTCGATCCTGCAGCCGTGCCCGACGACAGCATTGGCACCTACGAACGCGTTGAGGCCGATGACCGTGTCCTCGCCGACGGCGGCGCTGGAGTGTATGAACGGCTCCAGCTTGAAGCCACGCTCCATTGCGGCCTGCATCAATTCCATGCGCTTGAAGTTGCCGAAGCGTTCGTCAAAGGCAGCGAAGATGGTCCCATCGGGTGGATTCAGCCCATCGAGCACACCCAGATCGAACGCGTGATCGGCATCCTGTGGCACGTCGATCCTGATGACCGTCTCGTCCGGACACGCCTCCTTCCAGGCGTGAAAGGCCAGGTCGAGGTATTCGCCGCCGCCGATGATCCACCTAAATTTCATGGTCGGTTTCCATCAGCATCGCGTACCAGCGTTCGACCAGGCGATTCAGGGATTCGTAGTCGCCCTGGGTGGGCAGTGGAGCATCTGCGTGCAGTGCGGACTGCACCCGCTCCATGATATCCACGTCTTCGCCCACCACTGCCTTGCTGCCGTGCATTTGTGCCAGTAACACCTGGCCGGAAAACCCATAAGGCCGCTTCTTGCGTGCGCTGAACCAATAGATTTCCAGGTCGGTCCTATCCGGCGCGATGGGGGTGTGGTACTCCAGCGTGAAGGAATGGCCGCCGTTCGCGCTGGCGATATGCAAGTTCGGGAAAGCCAACCAGTTGAAGTAGGCGTCCTGCTCGCCCCAGCGTTCCACTTTGTCGTGCCAGCCGAAGTGTCTAAGGTTGGGGATGGGGGCGTCAGCGCCGCCGAAGCTGAAACGGCGCATCTCGCGCCTCAAGCCCGCGGGCGACGTGTCTTGCAAGGTTTCCATGGACTCCTTGGCTTGTTCCTCGTCCACGTGGGGAACGAAGCTGACATTCTTGGCCAGTGTCCTGGGGTGGACGAAGCGCGGATGATTGGCATCCCGAAGGTTTTCGTAAGCGAGCTTCCAGTTGTACCGGCCAGGCCATGTGGTCACCATGACCTCGGTGTCATAAGCGTTGGAGCTATTTTCCAGCAAAGCGATGAAGTCCGGCGAGAACTGCTCCTCGATCGGCATCGGGTTAGGATCCAGGTTGACAAACAGCACGTTGCCAATGGCGTGCAGTGGGAATTCGCGGAGCTTGAGGTTGTTCTTTTCGCCATCATCCATACGATAGAGCGCGTCGCAGTCCGGGATGTTCTTCACCCGGCCTCGTTCGTCGTAACTCCATGCATGGTAAGGGCACACCAACGGGCGGCAACCGATCGCGCCGGCCTGGATCAGCGCGCTGCGGTGGAGACAAACGTTCTCGAACGCACGAATTTCACCATGGAAGTTCTGGATGACCAGGGGGACGCCGGCGATCTTGCGGGTGACGAAGTTGTTGTTCTCCGTCAGCAGGGTCTTCAGACCGGCGAACAGCCAAACCTTGCGAAAAATCTTGTTCTGCTCGCGGGCAAAAATCTCCGGTGACAGGTAGTACTTCGGGTGCATTCGCGAGCGCATGGGGAGCTGCCTGGTCAAATGTCTTTCTGGAACACGATTCGGGCAGGGTTGCCGAACACGCTGGCGCCGGCCGGTACGTCCTTCATGACCACCGCGCCGGCCCCGATGACCGCGCCGTCACCGACCTTGACGCCGGGCATCAGGGTGGCGCGCGGATGTACGGTGACGAAGTTGCCGATCTGGACGCCGCCGCCCATGAATGCCATTGCGCCAACGTGCACGTAGTCGCCGATGCTTACGTCGTGCCCGAGCATGCTCTGGGCGTGGATGGTGACGAAGTGGCCAATGCGCACGTCCGGCCCGGACTGTACCAGCAGGCCAAAGAAGCAGCCCTGGCCGAAGTGCACCCGTCTGCCCAGGCGGACGTCGGTCAGGATGGGAATGAACCGCCCGCCTTTCTCGAGAATCGGCAGCGCGTAGCGGTGGCGGTCGTAGGGGTTGCCCATCGCACAGACGAACACATCGTCAGGCTGTGGCTGGTAGCTCATCGGATCGCCGATGATCGGCGTGTCGATGTCGTAGCGGTCGAGGATGCCGGCGCGGCTGTCCAGGAACCCGCCGATCAGCCAGTCCTTGCCATGCCCGAGGTCGTCATGCATTTGCTCCAATACTTCGCGGCCCCAGCCACCGGCGCCGATGATGAGGGCCCGTTCCATCAGAGCACCGCTCCGCCGTCCATGACCAGGCTGGTGCCGGTAACCCAGCGGCTGGCGTCGGACAGCAAATAAACCGCGGCGTTGGCGACATCTTGCGGTGTGCCCAGACCCAGTGGGTGGCGCGCGCGTTGCTGGTTGAGCAGCGCGTTGAGCCCATCGTCCTCACCCCAAAGGCGCGGAGTGGGCACGGCCGATGGCGAAATGCCGTTGACTCTCATACGGTGCTTCGCCTGTTCCAACGCTAGGCACCGGATAATGCCCAGCAGGCCGGACTTCATCGCCGAATACGGTCCCACGCCGCGTGTCCCAATATGCGCGGAGGTGGACAGCATGAACACGATGGAGCCTTGCGCGTTAATGGCATTGGCTTGCAGCAGACGCTGCGTCAGCATGACCGGTGCCAGGAAATGAACCTGGTACATGCGCGTCATCAGTTCTTCCTTCAGCTGGCGGATCGGCGACAGCATCTGCCCGCCGAAGCAGTGCACGACGCCGTCGACGCGCCGGCTGGCTTGCACCAGGCGCTCCTGGTCCTCCGACACGGTCAGGTCGGCCTGCACCTGCACATGCCCGTCGCCGGCCAGTTGCGCATGGGTTTGCTGGAGACGTTCGGGATCGCGACCGCTGATGACCAGGCGCGCGCCGCGTCGTGCGCAGGTCAGTGCGATTTCCTGGCCAAGGCCGGACGATGCGCCGGTGACCAGGATGGTCTTGCCACTTAGGGAAAAGGCTCTGCGCGTCGGATTGCTCATGCGTAGATATCCATCGGCACGGTGAGGCCGCCATCTACGAGGAAGTAGTTGCGGGTGACCCAGCGGCTGGCGTCGGACAGATAAAAGACCGCCGCGTAAGCTACATCTTCAGGTTCACCCAGTCCCAGCGGGGTCAGTTTGGCGTGCTCGTCGATGTTGCCGCCGCTCTGCTTGAGACCCTCTAGCATGGGGGTGCGCACGTAACCCGGCACGATGCAGTTGGCGCGGATACAGTGCTTGGCCACTTCCAGCGCCAGAGTGCGCATTGCGCCGAGCAGGGCTGCCTTGCTGGCCGAGTAGGCGGCGGTGGCCACAGGACCGATGTGCGAGCCCACCGCCGAGATGAACAGGATCGAGCCATTGGCGTTGATGCGTTTCTTCGCCAGCAAGCCGCGCGTCAGCAGCAGCGGCGCATACACATTGCTGGCGAAGGTTTCGTCCAGATGCGCTCGGTTCATCAGCCGGAACGGTGCCAGCCGGGCGATTCCGGCCGCGTGCGCGACGCCATCCAGGACGCCGACCGAGGTCGCCAAGCGGTCGATGTCTTCCTGCCTGTCCAGATTGGCGATGACCTGCGCGTGTCCTGCGCCTTGCAATGCGGCGAAGGTCTCGGCCAGGCGGGCCTCGTCGCGACCGCTGACGACGAGTTGCGCGCCCATCTCCGCGCAGCTCAGCGCGATCTGCCGTCCGATGCCCGACGAGGCACCGGTGATCAGGATGCGTTTGCCATGAAGCGCGAACGGGTCGCTTGGATCGATGTCGGCACTCACGACTCGATCAACTCCGGAAACACCGCACCCTCGATGTCGATCAGGCAGGTGCCCCACGACAGGCCGATGCCGAAACCGCACAGCAGCACGCGCTTGCGGCCCGCTTCCAGTTCCTTGTTTATGCGCGCGGTCATGGTGACCGGCAGCGAGGCGCCGCTGGTGTTGCCGAAATCGTGCAGGGTGGAGGGCACCTTTTCCGGCGGCAGGCCGAGCTTCTTGCGTATGGTCTCGTTGATCATCCGGTTGGCCTGGTGGAACACGAAGTAATCGACCTCGTCCTTGGATACGCCACTGTAGTCGAGCAGCTTCTGCACCGCCGGCGGCACCCGCTGGGTGGAGAAGCTCAGCACCGCCACGCCGTCCAGCTGCAGGTCCACGCCACGGTGCCAGTGGTCGTTCTCGTCGGCGCGATATGGGATCAGGTGCTGCACCCCGACCGGCTCGCGATGGCCGCCGACCGGCAGGATGATCGCGCGATAGCCGCTGCCGTCGCTGTTGAGGTCGAAATGCATCGGCGCCGCGTCGGCGCTGAACTCCAGCGCGGTGGCGGTGCCGGAATCGGAGAAGATCGGATCGTCGAAGGTGGCGCTGCGGTCGCCCACCAGCAGCAGGCCTTTCTTGACCCCGCCGGCGGCGATCATCGAGCCGAGCAGGTTGATGCCGAACGGGTAGGCCGAGCAGCCCAGGTTGACGTCGAACGCCACTGTGGCGTGCGACAGGCCCAGGCGGTCCTGCAGGATGATCGCCGTGGCCGGGATCGGATAGTCCGGCGACTGGGTGACCACGATCAGCGCATCGACCTCCTCGCGCTGCCACTGCAGGCGCTCCAGCAGCACCTGCGCCGCGTCGAAGGCCAGGTCGGAAAAGCACTGCCAGTCCGCGGCCATGCGCCGGGTGTGGATGCCGATGTTGCGCACCAGCCGCTCGCGTTCGGAGCGGATCTGCGGCCGGCAATCGGTGAGGTTGGAGACGACGCGCCTGGGCACGCAGGTCGCCATGCCGGCGAAGCGCACGTTGTGCAACGTGGAGGTCGGCATGCTATGCCTCGGTCAGCTGATAGAGATCGCCCAGGGTGACCACGGCGGCCAGGTGCTCGCCGGTGATGGTCTTGCCGTACTCCATGTCGAACATCACGATCACGCCCAGCGCGGCCAGCGAATCCCATTCCGGCAGTTCGCGCAGCACCGTATCCATGTTCACCTCGACCGGATTCTGAAAATCGGTCGCGGACAGGAAATTCTCGATAAACGTCTCTTGGCTCATGCTGCGGGTTCCACGGGTTGGGCGAAGGAGGGAGGGGCGGTGATGCTAGCGGAAGAGGAAGGGCGCGCGGGCATGACGCCGCCCGCCGCGGCGATCAGGTCGACGATGGCGTCCACCTGCTCGGCCGCCAGTCCGGGAAAGATCGGCAGGCACAGCACGCGCTCGGCCATCTGCCGCGCCACCGGCAGGCCGGCCGGGGCCGAGGAGGGCAGGCCGCGGTACATCGGGAAGTCGCTGATCAGTGGGTAGAAATAGCGGCGCACCAGAATGTCGTGGCCGCGCAGCAGCCGGTGCAGTTCATCGCGCACCAGCGGGAAGGCGTCCTCGACCAGGATCGGGAACGAGGCGTAGTTGGACAGTCCCGGTTCCCGCGGCGCCAGGCAGCGGATCCCCGGCACCTGCGCCAGGCGCCGACGGTACTGCGCGTCGATCGCCCCGCGCTGCGCCAGTGCGTCGTCGATGTGCTGCAGTTGCAGCAGCCCGAAGGCGGCGTTGATCTCGCTCATCTTGCCGTTGATGCCGGTGGCCACCACCGTGGTCTCGTCGACGAAGCCGAAGTTCTTCAGGCGGCTGATGCGCTGGTAGGTCTTGGCGTCCGGGCAGACGATGGCGCCGCCCTCGAAGGTATTGAACACCTTGGTGGCGTGGAAGCTGAGCACGCTGAGGTCGCCGTGGCGCAGGATCGAGCCGCCGGCGTCCTTGACCCCGAACGCATGCGCGGCGTCGTAGATGACCTTGAGGTTGTAGGTATCGGCGATGCGCTCGATCGCGGCGGTGTCGCAAGGCGTGCCATAGCAGTGCACCGGCATGATCGCGGTGGTGTGCGGGGTGATCGCCGCCTCGATCTTGAGCGGATCCAGGTTCATGGTCTGCGGATCGATGTCCACGAACACCGGCTTGATGCCGCGCCACAGCAGCGAATGCGCGGTGGCGACGAACGAGTATGGCGTGGTGATCACCTCGCCGGTGATGCGCAGCGCCTGCAGCGCGGTCAGCAGCGCCAGGGTGCCGTTGGTCAGCAGCGCCAGGTGGTTGACCCCCAGATATTCGGCCAGCGCCTTCTCCAGTGCGCGGTGCATGTCGCCGCCGTTGGTCAGGATGCGGCTGCGCCAGATCTGCTCCAGGTAGGGGACGAACGCCTCCAGGGGCGGCAGCAGCGGACTGGTGACGGGGATGGACATGGGACCTGCCTGGCGACGGGTGGAAGTCCCCGGTGCGGAACGTGCCGCCCGGTGCTGTGGAAACGTGAAGCAAGCCACATGCCAAAGGTGCCTGTCCACTGTCGGCGGTGCCGATCGGGATGCGGTGCAGGCGAAACCTGGCTTGGCCGCCGCGAGCGCGCGCGCTGCGACAGCGCCCGCGTCGGGTCGGCAGGTGGCGGGGAAAGGGAAGAGGGCGTGGCGTTCCGAGGGACAAGGGGCGCGTCGGGTGCGGCCGCACCCGACGCCGTGCGCCGGCTCAGCTCGCCAGTTCGGTCTGGTCGCGGTCGATGCCGTACTTGCGCAGCTTCTCGACCAGGGTGGTGCGCCGCAGGCCCAGCAGTTGCGCCGCATGCGCAACCACGCCCTGGGTGCGCTCCAGCGCCTCGTTGATCAGCGCCAGCTCGATGTTGGCCATGTGCCCGCGCAGGTCCAGGCCGCTTTCCGGCAGCGTCGCCGCGGCCTGGGCCGGCGCATCCGCGTCCGTCCCCGGCTTGCCGCCGACGTGCAGGTCGACCACGTTGGGTACCCGCCGCGGATCGGTTGCGATCGGCGCCGGCGGGGCCGAGACGTCGATGGAGGAAGCAAAGTCGCCGCGGTAGCGTGCCGGCAGGTCCTGCACCCGCACCAGGCCGCCCGGGTGCAGCACCGCCAGGCGCTCGACCAGATTGGTCAGCTCGCGCACGTTGCCCGGCCACTCGTAGCTGCGCAGCGCCTGCAAGGCCTCTTCGGAGAAGCGCACTTCGCCGCGCCCGGTCCGCGCCAGTTGCGCGGCGATGGTGTGCACCAGCGCCGGCAGGTCGTCGCTGCGTTCGCGCAGCGCCGGCATCTCGATCGGAAACACGTTGAGCCGGTAGAACAGGTCCTCGCGGAACTGATTGCCGGCGATGCGTTCTTCCAGGTTGCGGTGGGTCGCGGCGATCACCCGCACGTTGCAGCGGATCGTGACGTTGCCGCCGACCCGCTCGAAGCTGCGCTCCTGCAGGACGCGCAACAACTTGACCTGCATCGGCAGGCTCATGTCGCCGATCTCGTCGAGCAGCAGGGTGCCGCCCTCGGCCATCTCGAAACGGCCCTTGCGCGCGCTCAGCGCGCCGGTGAACGAACCCTTTTCATGGCCGAACAGTTCGCTTTCCAGCAGATCCGGCGGGATTGCGCCGCAGTTGATCGCCACGAACGGACCGTCGCGGCGCGGCGACTGCTGGTGGATCGCCCGCGCCACCACTTCCTTGCCGGTGCCGGACTCGCCCAGCACCAGCACGGTGGTGTCGAAGGCGGCGACCTGGTCGATCAGCCGGCGCAGGCGGGTCACCGCGGCGCTGGTGCCGGTCGGGCCGTTGTCCTGCGCGGCGCCGGCCTGGTGCTCGGCGTCCAGCCGCTTGAGGCTGGCGCGGCGCAGCAGGGTTTCCAGTTGCGCGTGGCGCAGCGGCGCTTCCAGCTGCCACACGTTGGCTTCGTGCAGGCCATGGCGCTGCGCAAAGGCCTGCGCATCGCCGTTGAGCAGCAGCACCGGCGGCGGCAGCGAGCTGCGCGCCACCCAGCCGAAGAAGGCATCGGCCTGGTCCTGGTCGTCGAGCCCGCCGACCAGAATCGCCATCCACTCGGTCTGCCGATGCCGGCCGGGCTGGACGTCGGCCACGTCGGTCACCCAGCGCGGGTTGAGGTCCATGAATTCGAGCAGGCTGACGGTCCGCTCCGCGCGCACCGCGTCGTCATCGATCACCAGGATCCGCGATTCGCTCATGCCGGCACTCCTTCGGTCCGAAGTCCCTCCAGGATCGGCATCACTTCCTGGATGTAGGACAGCTTGCTGACGAAGTTGTCGGCGCCGGCACGCATGGCGTGCTCGCGGTGCTCGGCATCGTCGAAATGGCTGGCGATCACGATGTAGGGCGCCTGATCCTGGGTCTTGATCAGGCGCGTGGCCTGCAGACCGCCCATCTCGGGCATGGCCAGGTCCATCAGCACCACCTGCGGGCGCAGCGACTCGGACCGCTCGATGGCCTCCAGGCCATTGGCGGCGCTGCCGATCACTTCCATCCAGTCGAGCTTGCGGAAGTGGCGCATGGCGGCGTTGATGAAACCTTCGTGGTCGTCGACCAGAAGCACGGACAGTTTGTTCATATGCGTCGTTTTTCCTTAGCCCGCACGGGCCAGCAGCGGTTTGCTGCCGCGGCGGCGTTCGCGTGCGGGAGCGATGTCCAATTGTTCACGATACTTGGCGACTGTGCGCCGTGCCACGTTTACGCCCTGTCGCGACAGCAGCCCGGCGATGGCCTCGTCGGCCAGCGGCCGCCCCGCCGGCTCGGATTCGATCAGGCGCCGGACCATGGCGCGGACCGCCTGGCCGGACACCGCCGCGCCTTCCAGGCGCACGGCGAAGAAGTGCTTCAGCTCGAACGTGCCGCGCGGGGTCTGCAGGTACTTGCCGGTGGTGATGCGGGAAATGGTCGACTCGTGCATGCCGATCGCCTCTGCCACTTCCTTGAGGGTCAGCGGCGCCATCGCTTCCTCGCCCTTGACCAGGAACGCCGACTGGCGCTCGACGATGGCGCGGGTGGTGCGCAGCAGGGTCTCGTAGCGCATCGACAGGCCGCGGGTCAGCCAGCGCGCTTCCTGCAGCATTTCGCGCAGCGGTTGCGCGGCGTCGCCGGCCTCGGCCAGGGCGCGCTCGTGCATCGGGTTGACGGTGACGCGGTGGGTGGTGGCCGGGTTCAGCGCCACCCGCCAGGTGCCGTCGGCATGCCAGGCCACCACGTCCGGCAGCACATGGCCCAGATCCTGCGGCTGCAGGCTGTCGCCGGGCCGCGGCTGCAGCGACAGGATCAGCCGCACCGCCTCGCGCACGTCGTCGGTCTCGGCGTCGAGCTGGCGGCCGAGCAGGGCGTAGTCGTGGCTGGCGAGCAGGTCGAGGTCGCCGGCGAGGATGCGCGCGGCGAGGTGGCGGCCGGGCACGCGGCCGGGCAGGTCGCTCAGCTGCGCCTGCAGGCACTCGCGCAGGTCGCAGGCGCCGAGGCCGCCCGGGTCGCCGTGCAGCAGGCGCTGGCGGACCGCCTCGGCCTGCGCCACCGACAGGCCTAGCCGGGCGCTGGCCAGTTGTTGCAGGGTGGCCAGCGCGCCGTCCAGGTAGCCGGCATCGTCGCAGTGTTCCAGCCAGAACGCGGCCGCCGCCAGTTCCGCCGCCGGCAGTTCCAGGGCCAGCCGCTGCAGCACGCGCAGGTGCGGATCGGTCGACTCGCCCGCCGCGATGCGCTGCATGCGGTCGTCTTCGCCGTCGTTCCAGCCGGCGGCCGGGATGTCCCACATCGAGGATTCGGGCAGTTCGTCGAATGCCGCGGTTTCCAGCGCCGCATCCTCGTGCTTCACCACCGGCTCGATCACGCCCTCGGGCTCTTCCAGCTCGAGCAATGGATTGGTCTCCAGTGCGCGGCGGATTTCCAGTTCCAGTTGCATGCCATCGAGCTGCAGCAGCCGGATCGACTGCAGCAGTTGCGGGGTCAGATGCAGTTGCTGGCCCAGTTGGGCGGAAACGGTCGGCTTCATGCGGACTTCCTCGGTTCGGCGCCAACCCTCTGGCGCCCGTGGAACGCATAGTGCTTGTCGCCCGACGGTAACAGAATCGGGGGGTTCCTGAGTAGGGTAGTCAAATTCCCGACAGCGTGTCAGGAATTTCCCGACATGCGGCGCGTGGGCGCCGGACAGTCGACGGCGTAATGCCTGATGCAGCGGGGTCCGGCGGAAGCGTCACGCCTGCTGACCGATTAAGGCAAGCGCCATGCCAATGTCCCGTGTCGGGATGCCGTCCCCAGTTCAGCTCAGCTCGCCCTGGTGGCGTGCGGCCAGCAGGACCAGATCGTTGGCGCGGCGGCAGCCCAGCGATTCCATCATCCGCGCGCGGTGGGTCTCGACGGTCTTGACGCTGATGCCCAGGTCCGAGGCGATTTCCTTGTTGCTCTGGCCGCGGCCGATCTGGCGCAGGATCTCGCGCTGCCGCGGCGACAGTGCGGCGATGCCGACCGGGCGCTCGCGGCCGAGCATCGGCGCGATCATCTTGGAGGAGATCTGCGGGCTCAGGAACACCTGGTTGGCGCTGGCCGCGCGCAATGCCAGCTCCAGCTCCAGCGGGGCGGCGTCCTTGACCACGAAGCCGGTGGCGCCGCGGTCCAGCGCATCGCGCACATGCACCGGGTCGTCGTGCATCGACATCATCACCACCCGGGTCTTGGGCGAGCTGTGCAGCACGTCGGTGAGCGCGTCCAGGCCGCTGCGCCCCGGCAGGGACAGGTCCATCAGCACCAGGTCGGGGCGGTGCAGGGTGGCCAGGTCCACGGCCTGTTGCGCGTTGCTGGCCTCGGC
Organism: Xanthomonas sp. LMG 12459; assembly: GCF_009192905.1. Lineage (NCBI taxonomy): Bacteria > Pseudomonadati > Pseudomonadota > Gammaproteobacteria > Lysobacterales > Lysobacteraceae > Xanthomonas > Xanthomonas sp. LMG 12459. The sequence goes on along the minus strand of NZ_NSGT01000105.1, from coordinate 3,382 downwards.
GACCACGTCGACGTCCGCAAACGTCTGCAGCAGCCGGCTCAGGCCGGCGCGTACCAGGGTGTGATCGTCGACGATGATGACTCGCACGGTGCAGGTCCTTCTATTCAGAGCCGCACATTAGCCGAGCCGCCCGCCGCCGCCAACCTCGCCGCGACGGTCCGGGGGGCGGTGTGCCGGCTCAGCGCGCGCGCCGGCTGTCGGCGATCTGCCGGCGGTGCAGCCGGAACAGGTGGCGTTCCAGGGCCTCTTCCAGGCCCGGCGGCTGTGTCTCGAACCGTAGCCAAAGTTGCACGACGCCCGCGGTGGCGGCCTCGGCCAGCACCCGCACAGGCAGTTCCAGGTGGTCCGGGAGCCAGTCCGAGGGCTGCAGGCGCAGCAGGCCGGCGGCGCCGGCGGTGGCGCCCGAGCGCGCGCCCAACTCCAGCCGCACGCCCCGGCGCGACCAGCACAGCGGCCGCAGCGGCAGGGCATCCTCGTGCTGGCGGGCCAGCCGGCCCAGCAGCACCAGCATCAGGTCGAGCTTGGCCTCCATCCGCTGGGTCTGCGCGGTGGACTCGCTGCGGTCGTCGCTGCCGTCCTCGCCGCGCAGATCCTCGATCTGCGCCAGGCTGCGCAACAGCGCTTCGCCGGCGGCGAGCCGGCCGGCGCCGTTGCCCAGGCGGAAATCCGCCGGCAGCGCCAGTTCGCAACTGAGGGTGTCGTGGAACAGCTCGGCGTCGGCCGGGTGCTGCGCCGCGCCGTCCGAGCCGGTGTTCATCCCAGCAGTCCGGCCTGCGAGTAGAGCCGCGCGGCGTGGCTGGACTGGCGGCTGCTGCGCAGCCAGGCCGCGGCATGGTCGCGCTCCATGCGCATCTGCGCGGTCACCGCCTGCTGCAGGGCCAGCAACGGCTTCAACGCCTCGCGCGAGCGGTCTGCGCCGTCCTGCTGCAGATACGCCTGCAGGTGCCGCGCGTGGTCGGCGACCATGGCCTGGGCCAGCGCGTAGTCGTCGCCACGCAGGACCTCGCGCAACTCGTGCAGGTCGTTGTGCAGGTCGGCGAGCTGGATGCTCACGACGCGTTCGCCGTGGCCAGTTCGCGCTGCTGCGCGGGAATGGCGGCCCAGGCCGCGTCGATCTCGCTGAGCAGTTCCAGCGCTTCGGTCAGCGCGGCGTCGTCGTTGTGCAGGTTGGCTTCGGTCAGCCGGTGCATCACGTAGTCGTAGAGCGCCGACAGATTGCCGGCGATCTCGCCGCCGGCCTCGTGGTCGAGCGAGCCGTTGAGATGGCCGACGATGGCGCAGGCCTCGCCGATCGCCTTGCCCTTGCGTGCCTGGTCGCCCTGCGCGAGGCAGGCCTGGGCCTGGCGGATGCGCTGGCAGGCGCCGGCGAACAGCATGGCGACCAGCTTGTGCGGATCGGCATCGGTGACGCTGGTGGAAATGCCCATCTTGCGATATTGCTCGGCGTACTGGCGGCTGGAACCGTACATGGAAAACTCCTCGGGTGGATCGGCTGGCCTCCGCGCCGCGCCGGTGAGCGGCGACGCTGCGGTTGCTGCGGCCAATCCGTAATGACTGTCGATACTCTTTCTATCGGCCGCCACGCGTCTCGACTTGAGCCGCGCGGCCGCCTGTGCGTCATTTGAACTGCTTGGCCAAACCGTCGCTCACGCTCTGCATCTGCGTCACCAGCGTCTCCATCGCCGTGAAGCGCGCGGTGTACTGGTCGCTCAGCGCTTGCATGCGCTTGTCGAGATCGCCGAGTTGGTCGGTCAGGTCGGCGATGTGCTTGTTGATCGCGTCGGTCCGCTGGGTCAGCGTGCCGCTGGTGCTGTCCAGGTTGCTCTTCAGCAGCGTGCTCATGCCGGTACCGAAACTGCCGTTGTTGCCGAGCAGGGTCTTGGCCGCCGACGGATCGGCGGCCGCCGCGGTGTCGAACTTGGCGCTGTCGAAGCTCATCACCCCGTCCTTGTCGATGGTCACGCCCATCGCCATCAGGCCGCTCACGTTGTCGCTGACCAGCCGGCGCAGCGACTGCTGCAGGCCGCGCACCATCGCATCGCCGGTCATCGGCGAGGCCTTCTTGTTGGTGGCGTCGTAGGCGCTGGACGACTTGAGCACGCTGTTGGCGGAGTTGTAGGCGCTGACCAGGGCAGTCAGATTGGCCTTCAGCGGGGTGTTGTCGTTGGTGATGTTGAGATTGAAGCTGGTGCCGGCCACCGCCTTGGTGAGATTGATCGCCACGCCGGGTACCAGATCGGCGATGGTGTTGCTGCTGGAGGTGCGCTGGAAGCCGTCCACCTTCACCACCGCGTCGGCGGCGGCGATGGTCTGGGTCAGCCCGCCGTTGTTGCCGGGCGGGTAGGTGAGCTTGGCCAGGCCGCCGTCGCCGCCGGACGTGGTGATGGTCAGGGCGCCCTTGGTGCCGGTGTCGACCGCGTTGAGCACCAGATGGTCGCCATCGTCGGCGGTGACCACGCTGGCGGTCACGCCGGCACCGTTGGCGGCCTTGTTGATGAAGGCGGCCACGTCGCTGAGCTTGCTGCCGGCATCGACGTTGATGTTGAGCGTGGTGCTGCCATAGGCGATGGTCAGGGTGCCGCCACCGACGACGGCGCCGCTGGCATAGGCCGACGAGGTCAGTTTCTGCGACTGCGCCAGTTTCACCACCTCGATGCCGTATTTGCCGGCGTTGGCGCTGGAGGTCACGGTGGCGGTATAGCCGGCGCCGTCGTCGATGGTCGCCTTGTAGGCGCCCTTGTCGGCGCTGTCGGACACCGTGCTCATCGCCGTCTGCAGGTTGGACAGCGCGCTCTTGATCGTGCTCAAGGACGACAGTTGCGCGCTGGAAGCGGTACCGTCGCGGTTGATCCGGTCTTCCTGCGGCTGGCGTTCCTTCGCCACCAGTTTGGCGACGAAGCTGGGAATGTCCAGGCCTGAGCCGATTCCAGTGGTGGACATGGTGGCGGTCCTTGAGGTGGCCGGCACGCGGTGCGCCAGCGGCTGAGGGGAGTATCGGCGCGCGGGAGCGCTTCTTGAGCGGCGCCTGCGCGTTGCGACGGCTCCCCGTGCCATGCAAATCCTGTGCCGCATCCAGGGCGTCAAAAAAAGGCCCCTCCTTGCGGAGGGGCCCCGTGGTGCGTTGCGGTGCGTCCGTGCTTAGCCCTGGAGCAGGCTCAGCACGCTCTGCGGCGCCTGCTTGGCCTGAGCCAGCATGGCGGTGCCGGCCTGCTGCAGGATCTGCGTGCGGGTCAGCTCGGCGGTTTCCTTGGCGTAGTCGGTGTCGCGGATGCGGCTGCGCGAGGCCGACAGGTTCTCCGAGGTGGAGCTCAGGTTGGCGATGGTGGAGGTGAAGCGGTTCTGGATCGCACCCATGTCCGCGCGCGAGGAGTTCACCGAGGTC
>NZ_NSGT01000104.1:0-12215 GCF_009192905.1 Xanthomonas sp. LMG 12459 | reverse complement strand
GTACATGGATGTGCGCCGTTCGCGGCAGGGGCAGGATGCCCCTTCCGCGAATCCCCGGGATGGACGCGGACCCGGAGCGCGTCAGCGCGGAGGGCGCAAGGCAGGGTGTGCTTTCTTTTGGTTACTTTTCTTTGCACAAGCAAAGAAAAGTGACTCGCCGCAAGGCGAAAGCCCTGGCTGTTGCTTGAGATGTAGGGGCCGTACGTGAAGAACCTCCGCGGTGCCCGCGGGCTAAATCACGGGCGGTCACCACGTGACAGCCGCGGCCGTGCGTGCTTAAGTCGTCGCCCTCCTCATCGGCGAAGGCCCGTCCATGCCAGCTCTGTCCCGTCGCGTGCTGTTCTCCGTCCTCGCGCTGTGCTGCGGCGCGGCCTGTGCGCAGGCGCCCGATGCGGTGCCGACCGGACGCCTGCCGGATTGGGCGGTGCCGGAGCACTATGCGCTGGACCTGAAGATCGATCCGGAGCGCACCAGCTTCGACGGCACCGCCACCGTCCGCGTGCGCCTGGAGCGCGCCTCCGATCATCTGTGGCTGCACGGCAAGGAGCTACGGGTGAGCAAGGCCACGCTGCGCACCGCCGATGGTGCGTCGTTCCCGGTGCGCTATACCCAGGCCGACGCGCAGGCCGGCGTGGCCCGCATCGCCTTCGGGCGCACCCTGCAGCCGCAGGAGCTGACCCTGACCATCGTCTACAGTGCGCCGTTCAATCAGCAGTTGCAGGGGCTCTACCAGGTCAAGGCGCAGGGGCATGCCTACGCCTTGACGCAGATGGAGCCGATCAGTGCGCGCTACGCCTTCCCCGGCTTCGACGAGCCGGCGCTGAAGACGCCGTTCGCGCTGCGCCTGACCGTGCCCGAGGGCGAGCAGGCGCTGGCCAATACCCGCGCCGAGTCCACCGAACCGGCCGGCAAGGGCTGGAAGACCGTGCGCTTCGCCGAGACCGTGCCGCTGCCGACCTACCTGGTGGCTTACGCGGTCGGGCCGTGGGACGTGGTCGACGGGCCGGCGCTGCCGGCCACGCCGCAGCGCCCGCAGTCCACCCCCTTGCGCGGCGTCGCTGCACAAGGACAGGGCCCGCGCATCCGTCGCGCGCTGCAGCAGACGCCGGAGATCATCACCGCGCTGGAGGACTACTACGACTTCGGCTATCCGTTCGACAAGCTGGATCTGGTGGCCGCGCCGGACTTCTCCGCCGGCGCGATGGAGAACCCCGGTTTCGTCACCTTCCGCGACTGGCTGCTGTTGCTGGACGACCATTCGCCGCGGCACAACGTCGAGGGCTCGTTCAACGTCACCGCGCACGAGCTGGCGCACCAATGGACCGGCGACACGGTGACCATGGCCTGGTGGGACGACCTGTGGCTCAACGAGGCCTTCGCCACCTGGATGCAGCAGAAGATCACCATGCGCCTGCGGCCGCAGTACCGCGCCGACCTGGACCGCATCAGCGCCGCGCATGACGCGATGAACAACGACAGCCTGGTCAGCGCGCGCAAGATCCGCCAGCCGATCACCGGCAATGGCGACATCGAGACCGCCTTCGACAGCATCACCTACCGCAAGGGCGCCGCGGTGCTGGGCATGTTCGAGCAGTTCGTCGGCGAGGATACCTTCCGCAGCGGCATGCGCAGCTACATTCGCGCGCACCGCTTCGGCAACGCCACTGCCGACGACCTGGTCGATGCCATCGCCGCCGCGGCCGGCAAGGATGAGGAGTTCAAGGCCGCATTCCGCAGCTTCCTCGATCAGCCCGGCGTGCCCTATCTGCAAGCGCAGCTGCAGCCCGAGGCGGGCGGCGCGGTGCTGCACCTGCACCAGCAGCGCTTCCTGCCGCTGGGCTCGCGCGGCAACGCCGCACAGACCTGGGGCGTGCCGGTGTGCGTCAAGTACGGCACGCGCCAGGGCGTGCGCCGTGCTTGCCAGATGCTGTCTTCCAGCGACGGCCGCCTCACGCTCGCCGGCGCCGATGCCGACAGCTGGGTGATGCCCAACGCCGGCGGCACCGGCTACTACCGCTTCGCCCTGCCCAAGCCGCAGCTGGCCGCGCTCGGTCGCCATCTCGATGCGCTCGACGATGCCGAGAAGCTGGCCTATGCCGATGCCATCGACAGCGCGTTCCGCACCGGCGAGGCCGATACCGCGGACGTGATCGCGGCGATGCAGCAGTTGGCGCCGGCCAAGGCCACGGCGGTGGCCACCGCGATGAACGACCGCATCGCCTGGATCTGGCGGGTGCTGGCGCGCGACGAGGCGCAGCGCGCCATGCTGCGCGAGGCCACCGACGCCGCGTTCGGCGCACGCCTGCAGGCGCTGGGCGATCGGCGCCGCGCCGGCGACAGCGATGACGACGTGGCGCTGCGCTCCAACCTGGCCGAGCTGCTCGGGGTGACCATGGGCGTGCCGGCGGTGCGGCAGGCGCTGCTGGCCCAGGGCGATGCGGTGCTGGCCGGCAAGGGCGGCGCGCTGGATTTCGCCGCCGCCAACCCGGATCTGCTTGGCGCAGCGCTGACGGTGGCGGTGCAGGCGCGCGGCGCGCCCGCGGTGGACGCATTGATCGCGGCCTTGCGCGGTCACGGCGAACCGGCCCAGCGCAACGCGATGATCGAAGCGCTCGGCGCCGTGCAGGATCCGCAGCAGCTGCAGAAGGTGCGCGATTTCGCCCTGACCGATGCGATCAAGGTCGGCGAGATGAACAGCCTGCTGATGGGCGCGCATGCCGAGCCGGCCACGCACGCCTCGATGTGGCCCTGGTACACCGCGCACTTCGATCGCATCGTGGCGCGCTCCGGTTCCTTCGACGGCGGTCGCTTGCCGGCGCTGGCGGCCAGCGGTGGCTGCGATGCCGCCGAAGCGGACCGGCTGGAGGCGTTCTTCACGCCGCGCCTGAAGGCACTCAGCGGCGCCGACCGCGGCCTTGCGCAGACCGCCGAGACGATTCGCCTGTGCAGTGCGCTGCAGGCGCGGCAGCGCGCCGCGTTTCCGCCGCACTGATCGCAGTTGCCAGGTCCCTGCGCCGCCCGCATGCTATGCTGCACGCACTCGCGCGGCAGGCGCAGGGATGGCGGATTCGGTGGCGGACGACGCTGCCGGGCAACGTTCAGGGGGAACGCATGGATCCGAAGCTGCATGACGTGTTGGCCAGAACCAATGTGGCCGAACTGGTCCAACCGGCGTGCGCCGAACAGGTGACGCATCAGCCTGTGCAGCCTGAGCCAGCGCCGCCGCCGCCGCCCAGATACGCCACCTCCGATCCGTTCCAGTACCACCTGGCCAGCACAGAGGTCGTCGGCAAATTAGCCGAGGGGCGTACGTCGCCGGCGCTGCGCTTTTTCGGCTGGTTGGTGTTCGGACTGCCAATGGCCTCGTTCGGATTGATGATGCTGCACGCGATCTGGTATGACGCGTCGGCACATGCCCTGTATGTGCCGCACACCCTGGGGCAGGCGGTGCGCATGCTGCTTGGGACTGCATCGGCGCTTGCCTTCGTGGTGGCCTATCCGTACTTCACCCGGCGTCGTACCGGCAAGGACTGATTGCGCGGCCCAAGCCGCGCCACGCGTGCGCTGCGTCTCATCGCGCAGCGCATGCGTTGGCCGGCAAGGGTCGTCGGTCATGGTTGCGACGTGTCAACGCCCGTCACGCCAGGCCGTTAGACTGGGTCGAACTCCACGCGTCCGGGATCTCCATGCCGCACCGACCACGCGCCGGCGTCCGCCTGGTGTGCCTTCTGTTGTCCTCGCTCGCGCTCGTGCTCGCCGGTTGCGGCAAGGCCCCGGCGCCGGCCGCTGCCAGTGCCGCGATTCCGGTGACGCTGCAGACGGTGCAGCCGCGTGCGTGGAACGACAGCCTGGCCGCGCTGGGCACGGTCAAGGCCCGCGAGTCGGTGACGCTGACCGCCAAGGTCAGCGAGATCGTCGAGCGCGTGCATTTCGAGAGTGGCCAGGAGGTGGCGGCCGGCGCGCCGCTGGTGACGCTGCGCGGGCAGGGCCAGCAGGCGGCGTTGCGCGAGGCCGAGGCCACCTACACCGAGGCCGAGCAACTGTATCGGCGGCAGAGCGAACTGGTCGGGCGGCAACTGGTGTCGCGCGCGCAACTGGACACGCAACGCGCGCTGCGCGATGCCGCGCAGGCGCGGGTGCTGCAGATGCGCGCGGAGATCGGCGACCGCAGCGTGCGCGCGCCGTTCGCCGGCGTGCTCGGCCTGCGCCAGGTCAGCCCCGGCGCGCTGCTGACGCCCGACGCGACCATCGCCACGCTCGACGACGTGGCCCAGGTCTACGTGGATTTCCAGGTGCCGGAGGCGGCGCTGTCGACGGTGAAGGCGGGCGATGCCGTCGGCGGCCGCAGCGTGGCGTATCCGGGGCGCGCCTTCGACGGCAAGGTCGCCACCGTGGACGCGCGCGTGGACAGCGCCACCCGCGCGGTCACCGTGCGTGCCGCGTTCGACAACGCCGACCGCGCGCTGCGCCCGGGCATGCTGATGGACGTGCGCCTGTATCGGCCCGCCCGGCAGGCGCTGGTGATCCCGGAGATCGCGGTGGTGCAGGTGGGGCGCGACGCTTTCGTCTATCGCGTCGGCGCCGACGCCACCGTGGCGCGCACCGACGTGCGCACCGGCGCGCGCCGCGACGGCCTGGTCGAGATCGTCGACGGCCTGCAGCCCGGCCAGCGCATCGTGGTCGAGGGCATCGGCAAGCTGCGTCCGGGCGTGGCCGTGGTCGATGCGAGGTCGACTGCCGCAGCCGCTCCCGCCACCACCGGCCCGAGTCCCGGTAGTGGCGCCGCGGAACGCGCCCGATGAAGCTGTCCGACGTCTCCATCACCCGGCCGGTGTTCGCCGCGGTGATGAGCTTGTTGCTGGTGGTGTTGGGGGTAATGGCGTACAGCCGGCTGACCCTGCGCGAGCTGCCGGCGATCGATCCGCCGATCGTGTCGGTGGAGGTGCGCTACCCCGGCGCCTCGGCGGCGGTGGTGGAGAGCCGCATCACCCAGGTGCTGGAGGACGCGCTGGCCGGCATCGAAGGCATCGAGACGATCCAGGCGCGCAGTTCCAACGGCGTGGCCGACATCAGCATCGAGTTCCGCGCCACCCGCGACATCGAGGCCGCCGCCAACGACGTGCGCGATGCGGTCAGCCGCGTGCTCGACCGCCTGCCCGACGAGGCCGACGCGCCGGAGATCGCCAAGGTCGAGGCCGATGCCGATGCCATCCTGTGGCTCAACATGAGCTCCAGCACGATGGATGCGCTGCAGCTATCCGACTACGCCGAACGCTACGTGGTCGATCGGCTCTCCAGCATCGATGGCGTGGCCCAGGTGCGCCTGGGCGGGCGCCAGCGCTATGCGATGCGGATCTGGCTGGACCGCGACCAGTTGGCCGCGCGCGACCTCACCGTGGCCGACGTGGAGAACGCGCTGGCTCGCGAGAACGTGGAACTGCCGGCCGGCCGCCTGGAGTCGGCCGACCGCGACTTCACCCTGCGTGTGGAGCGCAGCTACCGCGCGCCGGCGGATTTCGCCACGATTCCGCTCGGCAAGGGGCGCGACGGCTACGTGGTGCGGCTGGGCGACGTGGCCAAGGTGGAACTGGCCTCGGCCGAGCGCCGCGCCTACTTCCGCAGCAACGGCGTGCCCAACGTCGGCCTGGGCATCGTCAAGACCTCCACCGCCAACAGCCTGGACGTGGCCCGCGCCGCGCGCGCGGCCGCGCAGCAGATCCAGCAGACCCTGCCCAAGGGCACGCAGATCTTCGTCGCCTTCGATTCCACCGTGTTCATCGATGCCTCGGTGGAACGCGTCTACCACACCCTGATCGAGGCGGTGGTGCTGGTGCTGGTGGTGATCTGGCTGTTCCTGGGCAGCGTGCGCGCGGCGCTGATCCCGGCGGTGACGGTGCCGGTGTGCCTGGTGGCCGCGTTCATCGCGCTGTATGCGTTCGGCTTCTCGATCAACCTGCTGACCCTGCTCGCCCTGGTGCTGTGCATCGGCCTGGTGGTGGACGATGCGATCGTGGTGGTGGAGAACATCCAGCGTCGCGTCGACCTGGGCGAACCGGCGCTGGTGGCGGCGCGGCGCGGCACCGCACAGGTCGCCTTCGCGGTGATCGCCACCACCGCGGTGCTGGTGGCGGTGTTCCTGCCGGTCGGCTTCCTCGAAGGCAACACCGGGCGCCTGTTCCGCGAACTGGCGGTGGCGCTGGCCGCGGCGGTGGCGATCTCTGCCTTCGTCGCGCTGACCCTGACCCCGATGATGTCGTCCAAGCTGCTCAAGGCGCACGCGCGCGAGAAGCCCAACCGCGTGCACGGCTGGGTCGAGGCGCGGCTGCACGGGCTGAGCGCGCGCTATCGGCGCGTGCTCGAGCGCCACGTCGGCCGTGCCTGGGTGTTCGGCGCGCTGATGCTGGCGGCGCTGGCGGCCAGCGCGCTGCTGGCGCGGGTGATCCCCTCGGAACTGGCGCCGGCCGAGGACCGCGGCTCGTTCCAGGTGATGATCGATGCGCCGGAAGGCGCCGGCTTCGACTACACGGTGGGGCAGATGCACCAGGTCGAGGCCATCCTCGACCGCCACCGCGGCGACGGCCAGCCGATCGCGCGCGCCAATCCGCGCGTGCCCGGCAGCTTCGGCGCCAGCGAGGAGATGCACACCGGCCGGGTCAGCGTGTTCCTGCGCGACTGGAGCGAGCGCGACGTGGCCACCGCCGACGTCGCCGCGACGCTGCAGGAGGAACTGCGCGCCTTGCCCGGCGTGCGTGCGCGCACCCAGGTCGGCGGCGGCCTGGTCAATAGCCGCGGGCAGCCGTTCCAGATCGTGCTCGGCGGCCCCGACTACGCCGAGATCGCGCAATGGCGCGACCGCCTGCTCGCGCGCATCGCCGACAACCCCGGGCTGGTCGGGGCGGACTCGGACTACAAGGAAACCCGGCCGCAGATGCGCGTGGAGATCGACCGCCAGCGGGCAGCCGACCTCGGCGTGCCGGTGACCGAGATCGGCCGCGCGCTGGAGACGCTGATGGGCGCGCGCCAGGTCACCACCTTCGTCGACAACGGCGAGGAGTACGACGTGATGCTGCAGGCCAGTCGCGACGGCCGCGCCGATCCGGCCGACCTGGCGGCGATCAGGGTACGCGCCGATAGCGGCCAGCTGATCCCGCTGTCCAACCTGGTGACCCTGCGCGAAGTCGCCGAGCCGGGCAACCTGCACCGCTTCAATCGCCTGCGTGCCATCACCATCAACGCCGGCTTGGCCCCGGGCTATCCGCTCGGCGAGGCGATCGCCTGGGCGCAGCAGGTGGCGCGCGAGGAACTGCCCGATTACGCGCAGCTCGACTGGAAGGGCGAATCGCGCGAGTACCAGAAGGCCGGCGGCGCGGTGCTGCTGACCTTCGCCCTGGCCTTGCTGATCGTGTACCTGGTGCTGGCGGCGCAGTTCGAGAGCTTCATCCACCCGCTGGTGATCATGCTGACCGTGCCGCTGGGCGTGCTCGGCGCACTGATCGGCCTGGCGATCAGCGGCGGTACGCTCAACCTGTTCAGTCAGATCGGCATCGTGATGCTGGTCGGGCTGGCGGCCAAGAACGGCATCCTGATCGTGGAGTTCGCCAATCAGTTGCGCGATGCCGGGCGCAGCGTGCGCGACGCGATTGTAGAAGCCTCGGCGGTGCGATTGCGGCCGATCCTGATGACCTCGCTGGCCACCGTGGTCGGCGCGATCCCGCTGGTGGTCGCCGGCGGCCCCGGATCGGCCAGCCGCGCCACCATCGGCATCGTGGTGATCTTCGGCGTGTCGGTGTCCACGCTGCTGTCGCTGTTCGTGGTGCCGGCGTTCTATGCGCTGCTGGCGCCGTACACGCGCTCACCGGACGCGGTGCAGCAGCGCCTGCAGCAACTGGAAGCGCAGACGCCGTCGGTCGGCGGCCACGCCTGAGCCGGGCCGCTCAGGCAGCCGCGCTCAGGCCGGATCGACGCGCGACGGCGCCAGCGGCTGCGGCGCGCAGCGCGGCTGCTGCAGCAGGTGTACGAACTGCGCGGCGATCACCGCGCCACCGAAATGGCGCTGCACGAAGTCGCGCCCGGCCTTGCCCATGCGCTGGCGCCGTTCGCCGTCGCACAGGCGCAGAATCGCATCGCGCCAGCCGTCCACGTCGCCGGGCGTGAGCAGTTCGCCGCTGACCCCGGGGTCCAGCGTCTCCGCGGTGCCGCCGACGTGGCTGGCCAGCACCGGCACGCCGCTGGCCTGCGCCTCCACCGAGACCCGGCCGAAGGTTTCCGGCGCCAGCGACGGGAACGCCAGCATCGACATCGCGTTGTAGTAGGGCGTGGTGTCGTTGACCCAGCCGACGAAACGGTGGCGCTCGCCGTGCGGCTGGGCCGCAGCCTGCGCCTGCAACTGCGCCGCGTCCGGGCCGTCGCCCAGCCACAGGCAGTGCAGCCGCGGCTCCTCCGCCATCGCCGCCCCAGCGGCTTCCAGCAGCGGGAAGATGCCCTTGCCGGCGTGCATGCGCCCGCTGTAGCCGAGCACGATCGCATCCTCGGGCAAGCCCTGCGCGGCGCGGATGGCACGGCCACGTTCCGGATCCGGGCGCAGCCGCTCCATGGTCACCGGGTTGTACAGCACCTGCACCAGCGCCTCCGGCACGCCGCGCTCCAGGTAGGCCTGGCGCGCGTAGTGCGACACCGCGAAGAAGCGCGCGGCCAGGCGCGGGATCGCATAGCCGGACAGCGCACTCATCGCCGGTGTGCGGTGGCGGAACAGCGTGACCGGGATGCCCAGCGCGCGTCCGGCCAGCAGCAGCGGCCAGTATTCCTTGCCGAAGTTGCCCACCAGCCAGTCCGGCCGGCTGCGCCGCGCCACGCGCAGCAGCGGCCGGTAGCCGTCCGGGTCCAGCACGTTGCGGAAGTGCCCGACGTGCACGGTGATGCCGCTGCGGCGCAATTCGTCGGCGATCAGGCCGCCCTCGCAGGCGATGACCTCGACCTGATGGCCGACGCCGGCCAGCGCCTGCGCCAGCGCCACGAAATGGGTGGCCGCGCCGGTGTTTTCGGGATTGGTGCCGACGAACAGGAATTTCATCCGCGCCGGTCCTCGTAGGCGGTGAAGGCGCGCAGCGCGAACTGCGGCAGCAGGTGATGGCGCGCGACCTGGATGCGCGGGTAGCGCATGGGGTCCGAGCCGGCCGGGGCGCGGCCGCGGCGGGTGCTGGTGGCGGCGGTGTAGCCGGCCTCGCGCACCACGTCGGCGACGCGGTCGTCCACATCGCCATAGGGGTAGCAGAACTGCGGCACCGCCTCGCCGAGCAGGTCCTCCAGTTCGCGCTTGCAGCCGCCGATCTCCTCGCGCAGCGCCGCATCGCTGCAGCCGGTCAGGTGCGGGTGCGAGCGGGTATGCGCGCCGATCTCCATGCCGCCGGCGCGCCACTGGCGCAGCTCGGCGAGGTTCATCAGCGGCTTTTCGATGCCCAGCTTCTGCGCATCCCACACGTTGTGGCGGCCGATGCAGCCGCTGACCATGTACACCGTGGCGGTGAAACCCAACCGCTGCAGCACCGGCAGCGCCGCGTGCAGGTTGTCCAGGTAGCCGTCGTCCAGGGTGACCACCGCGATCTTGCCCTGGCGCTCGCCGCGCAGGTACGGCATGGCGTCGGACATGGACACGCCGCGGTAGCCCAGCCGCTGCAGCAGGCGCATCTGCCGGGCGAAGCGGCCCGGGCTCACGTACAGGCTGCGGTACACCTGCAGGTGCCGCGGCGCCTCGGCCACGTTGTGGTACATGAAGATCGGAATGCGGGCCGTGGCGGCGGTGTCGGAGGGCATCGGGGAACGGCTCTTTGGACGGAAGGGCGAGGTGCGGCGCGGGAGTCTACCGGGCCTGGCTTTCGCTGGTCTGTCGGGTAAAACCCTCAGCCGTAGACGATCGCGCCGCCGTGCAGGCCGCGGCCGGCGGCTATGCTGCGCTTCCCTTGCCGCAGGAGCCGCCGATGTCCGAGACCGCCGCTGCCGCCCCCTGGCGCGATCTGCAACTGCATCTGGACGGCATCGTGCTGCGGCGCTGGCGTGCCGAGGACCTGGATGCGCTGGTCCGCCACGCCGACGACGCCCAGGTGGCGCGCGGGCTCAGCCGGCGCTTTCCGCATCCCTACACGCGCGCCGACGGCGAGGCCTTCCTGGGCGGGCAGGTGATCGACCTGAACGACCCGGTGCTGGCGATCGAAATCGGCGGCGAGGCCTGTGGCGGGATCGGCCTGCATGCAGCGGCGCAGCCGGCGCCGGAGCGGGCCGAGCTCGGCTACTGGCTTGGCCGCGCGCACTGGGGGCAGGGCCGGATGACCCGCATCGTCGCCGCCTACCTGGACTGGGCGGTGCCGGCGTTGCGCCTGCAGCGGATCGAGGCGCTGACGCTACCAGACAACCATGGCTCGGCGCGCGTGCTGCAGAAGAACGGCTTCGTTGAGATCGGCACGCGCCGCGAACTGTCGTTGCGCGATGGACAGCCGCGCGATTTGCGCCTGTTCGCGCGGACCGGGGCGGCGGCCTGAGTCGCGCGTCGCCCGTGCGAGCGACGCGCGCGGGCCACGGCTTCAGTAGGAAATGGTGGCCGAGGTCGCGGTGGTGTCCACCGCGTAGTTGCATTGCACGTCCAGGCCCGAGCTGTCGCTGTACGACACCCACGCCGGCGACGCCACCTTCTGCATGCGGTAGTCGTAGACGCCGATCGCATCGAAGGTGATGCTCCCGTCCGGCGGATACTGGTCGCAGCTGTCCACCGCATAGACTTCCAGCGCACCGCCCACCACCAGGTGCGTCCGGGAATTGATGTCGTAGGTGGTGCTGAGCCGCACGCTCTGGCCGGTGGTGACGTTGCGCGTGTCGACGTTCCAGTTCGTGCAGGGCAGGCCGTTGTTGCAGGTGGCGTAGGTGTCGCCGACGATCCGGTCGCCGGCCCTGGCCGCGATGAAGTCGCTGTGCCACACCATGCCGTCCTGGCAGCAGTTCCAACTGCTCAGGTCCCAGCTGTCGTTGTAGCCGCGGTAGCCGAGCACCGGTTGCAGGATCGTGGGATCGTCGCTCTGCATCCCCGGGAAGAAGTACACCGTCTGCTGCGCCACGTTGGTCGGGTTCTGCGGCACCGTCCAACTGGCCACGATGCGCCCCATCTTGTTGCCGGTCACGTCGATGGCCGACTGCACCCAGTCGTGGGTGATCGGCGGCGGCACCGCGCCGCGCGCGCGCGCTGCCCGCAGCGCCGCGCCAGCGCGGATCGGCTGGCCGTCCAGGCCACGTCCGTCGGGGTGGACGCGGGTGCCGTTGGGGGTGAAGTTGTCCTGGGTGCAGGCCTGCGCCTGTTCGCGCGCGCCATCGGCATGCTGCAGGGCGCCGTCGGCGAGCACGCGGTCGCTGCGATGGACCTGGCGCACGCAGGCCGGCGCGAAGTAGCCGAACGGCGTCTGGATGTAGTCGTCGGGGACGTTGGTGGGCTTGTGCGCGGCGGGCAGGGCGCCGACCCGCGCCAGGCGGGCGTCGGGCGCGGCGGTCTGGGCCAGTGCGCTGGCGCTCAGGCCGAGCAGGGGCAGCATCAGCAGCAGGGCGGCGTGCACGCAGCGGCGTGCGGACGAGGAAAACGGACGGATGTCGGAGTGCATGGGAATCGCCTTGTCGTGAGAATGCGGAGTGCGTTCTCGGGAGCCCGCGGAGCACGGCGCTGCGCGATGCGGCGGCGCAGGCCATCGCAGGTATCCCGTCTGCGAAGCGAATGGCACGGTGATGGTGGGTCGATGGCGCCTGCGTGGTGGCGGAAGGAGCGGCGACAATGGACCCGATGCGCACGCCAGGCTTGTCGGATTTGCGCATGCGCTGCCGCGAATTCCGCACGGTGGAAGCCGGGAGCGAACCACTTCACGGTGCGGCCGGAATGCGGGTTGCGCTTTGCGGTGCATGACGTAGACAAGTCTCGGGGCCGCGCTGCGTCATGCCGGGGCAGCCAGTGGGGCGCGGATGAGCGAAAATCCCCACAGCGCGCCGTCCCGGGCGCGCGCCCCGTGCGTTTTTCAGGAGATTCCCATGCGTCATGCCCTTCGTTCCCGTTGTGCCGCGTCGGCGCGGTGCGCCTGCGCCGCGGGCGTGCGCCGATGACCTCGCCCTGGGGCAACCGCCCACGCGGTGGGAATCCCCCCTCTCCCCCCGGGAGAGGGGCCGGGGGTGAGGGTGCGGCGGCGACCAAC
>NZ_NSGT01000103.1:0-11830 GCF_009192905.1 Xanthomonas sp. LMG 12459 | reverse complement strand
CCAGCGCGCCTTGGCTCGACCCGATGCTGTCGCGCTGGGCCTCGATCTGTTTCTTGAACTGCTGGTTGCGCTCGATCAGTCGCTTGAGCATGCGCACGGTCTCGTTGTACTGGGCGTTCTGCGCCATCACGATGCGCGCGCACACCTTGGTCTGCTCCCCCACCGCGTCACCGCTCATGTTCGGCGCCAGGGCCTTGAACTGGTTGAGCAGTCCCGAGAGGCCGCTCTTGGCGGCGCCCGGGCAACTGTCTTCCAGGCCGTAGTCCTGGGGCCGCTCGGCGAAGTTGTCCTGCATGGTGGACTCGCCCAGTTGCAGCCGCTGGAGCTTGATGAGCTGCTGCTGGTAGTGCTCCAACTGCTTCTGGTACTGGCTGATCGTTTCCTGCCAGCGTTTCGCGGTCTCCGCGTACTCCGCCATCGCTTTGTACATCGACTCCGGATCATTGACGATCACCTGTGCGTTGGCCTGGCCGGCGCAGAGTCCACCGGCAAGCAGCAGTGCCGCGAACCACGGCGAGAGCGGGATGAGGGAGCGGCGTTGGCGAAATGCTGTATTCACGGCAGGTCTCGTCGGGTCAGAAGCAAAACCGGTGGATCGGGATCAGGAGGCAGTCCTACAGAGCGAGGACGCCAGCGGGGCGAGGCTGAGCAGAAGGGCTTGGACGGGGGCGAAGCACTGCCCGGCAGCCGCAAGAGCAATTTCTTGCTGACGACTGCGGATTTGCCCACCACCTGGGCTGAGGGATCGATGCAGGTTCTGGTCCTGCTGCGGCCATGGTCCTTATGCGCAGTTGGGGCAGGTTGGGGCAAACTCTGACATAGGTGTGGTTGAATTTCCACCTCCCCTCATTCAGGCGGGCGTGGCCGGCTTCGCCGAACGCCTTCCATGCGTGGCCCTACAGCGGGCTGTAGGAAAAGTCTGACCCCTCAACGCGGTAGTTTCCGACCACGCTTGCGCAGTCCGCTTGTCAACACCCGCCTGATGGGGATCACGCCCCTTGGCCGAGCCTGAGATGCAGACGCCCACCCCCAGGGGGAAGGACACGTGATGCGTCACCACCACATTGCAATCAAGCTGGCCGCCGCACTGACGCTGCTCACGGGCAGCGCGTCGGCGCGCTGCCCGGATATCGGCCATATCCTTGCCTCGGCGAGTACCGGCTTGGGTCGAGGTACCCACAGGCTCGCGATCTATCCCAGCTCAGTACCGCGCGGGTGTATGTCTTTCAGCAGGAGGGCATCAGCTATCTGCAAATCAACGACCCGACCGACCAAGCGCACACCGCCATAGGCTGGGTCGAGAACACGCGCCGGGTCCTGCCCATCGGTGCCGACGCCGACCGCACGGTGATTCTGCCAGTCGCCTCACCGACACCGGCAGATACCCTTCTGGCCTACGAAGCAGACGATGTGACCGTCCGCCTACAAAACACCTCTGGCGGCGACACCTGGCTCATCGTGCCCAAAAAGTGACAAGGATCACTACCGACCGGCTCTGCCCGGCGACAGCCCACCATCCGTCTTCTCGGCTGCCTGCACCAGCGATACAACACGTGCTTGGACCCGGGACGCGACTTCCTCCACCGTGAAGCCACGCCCGATTACCTATCTCACCGCTTTGGCACGGAACTCATCCGTGTATTGGTTGCTGCCGCCCATAAACACCCCGGACATTGCCATCAATTATGGCAACTGGATGTCTACGAAAGGCTGGCCGGTCCACGAGCAGTGCGCGATGAGCATGGCGAACAGGGGCCTGGCGATATCCCCGAAAAGTCCCAGACGCAGTCGCTTTCTGGATCAGCGGGCGACACCTGTCAAAATTTGTAGCCCCACTCCCTAATGATGGCTTCCAAGATGTGTTGATTCGGTACGGTCGCGCCTGGACATGTCATCAGAAATGTCCGGCGTGCCGCCGCCGTGGCCGGCGCGTCAAACTTCGGGTCCCATATCTGGATGGCGTGGAAGGCTGCGATTGGTGCCGTACATTGCGGACTCGGAGCGCCGAACCCGGACACGCTGGCCATGCAAAGAAAGACCGAGCAAGAATCAGGCGTCTGTGCGCGAGCTGGGGCGCTGATGCCGAGGCCTAAAGCCGCAGCCAGTGCGAGAGTGGCGGAAATGGCGCGTAGTTTCATGATGAACCTCCCTGGTTGCTGAAATGACGTGCTTGTTTTCGGGCGACTTGCGATAAGCGTGGCTCAACGAGACAGCGCCGGCGCCGATTGCTGTGGCGTCGGCTGGTACAGGCAATGCGTGGTTCTCGGCATGGCGGGTGGCTTACAGTCGGTTTGTAGAAGCAGACGGCGAGGTCCGAGAAACGGGTGGAGTGCTGTACCAGCTCTTCCGCGCGAAGGTGGGGATAGCGCTTGAGCATCTGCATAGTCAGCCATGAAGGCTCAAGAGCGAGGCTCGCGCCGCATTACTTTACCGGAACTGTGCCTGACCACAACTTGAAGAAATCCACCCAAGAGGGGCCCGGGCCAAACCAAGCTACAACTATCTGAATTTTATTAATATTTTATGGCAATGCCATCGCCACCGCAGCGACTGCTGCGGCAGACGATGGCCGCCGTGAACAAAAGAGAGGCGCTGGGTTGCGGATTCATTGCTGCCCCGAGAGTGGGGCCCGGCCATGCTACCTCCATGCCTGCTGACGTTGTTACCGACATGCCAGGCAACCATCGGTCTTCGAGGTTGCGTCGCGGCTACCACGGCGTGACCTACTCCACGCCCTACGCCCCTGCAGCAGTAGACGCTGGCGGTCAGCACCCCCTGCGCCGCGTTGGTGATCTTCTTCCACCCATCCATGCAGATTCCTGCATGAGCGTCCGCCCTGGAGGACAGCGCCGGGCGCTGAGCATTGCACCGATCCCCGCTGGCAGCGTCAGCCCTATGTCGCCATCACTGCGGCGGCTGGCGTGATGCACCAGCAGGCGTAGCCAAAAGGGGTCCGAAGCCCCCAGCGTCAAAGCAAACCGCGCGCTGCGAACGACATGGCGACGGCGCCTGCGACGATGACGTGATCCAGCGTGCGAATGTCCACCAGCGCCAGCGCCTGGCGACGCCGTGAGATCATCGCCTTATCGGCCGCGCTCGGCTCGGTGCCCTCCGCTCGGATGGTTGTGGGAAACGATGACCGCGGCCGCATTGAGCCGTAGCGCCTGCTTCACCACATCGCGCGGATGCACGTCGGCGGCGTCGACCGTGCCGTGGAGCATCTCCACGTAGTCGATTAGACGACGCTTTGTATCCGTGAACAACACCGCGAAGACTTCGTGCTCGAAGCCGGCCAACTTGGTCAGCAGGTACCCCTTCACTGCCGCCGGCGAAATGAATCCCCCCCCGGGATAGTCAGTACATCCGCACAAGTCTCCCCACCGGGCAACGTCCAGAGTCCGTGCAGGGGAAGTGCACTCCGACCCTGGTTTTACTCTCCTCCACTACAGTTGCTCCACTCCGCATCCCAGCGTAAAACTCCAGCGCGAGGGCCATGATCGTGCCCGACATCCCGAAGGAGCGACAGACATGGACCTGCACCAGCACCCCACTTTCGACTGGCTGCAGTTTCCCGAAGGCCGCGCCCGATTCTCCGGTGGCGTACGCGGCATCGTCGACGAGCAGCGTCATGAGACGTTCGCGGTAGAGGTCGGCGACGCCGAATACTTCGGCGAGATCCAAAGAGCCTTCCTGCCCGACGGCAACGACTACAACATCGAAATCGTCTCGTTCGGCTATGGCCGCGATGGCGACGTCGGCATGCACATGCCGGGAACCTGTCGCGTCTTCAGTTTCCCGGAAGTCGGCAGGATTCAGACGCTGGCAGTGCGCTTGATAGAAGCAGGCATGCAGTTCAACGACCGTCCGTCGCTCCTGACCGAGTATCCAAATGCGCACTTCATGGGCAAGGTTCTTTTCAGGGATGGCTGGATCCTGACCGATGCGGAGCGTGCGTCGTGAGCGACGACTACGCCAAGCAAATCGATCAGATAAAGCGCGCGACCTCGCTTGATGAAGTCCAGGCCCTGGCGCGCCAGTATTCGGCCAAAGCCTCCGGCGATGGCGGCATCCTCTATAGCCGGGATATCGGCAATGTATCGTCCGAAACGATCGCCCTCGAACTGGCGGGCAAGACCGGTGAACCGATCATCAACAGTACCCCCAGGGCGCAGTTCCTTGGCAACAAACAGGTTGAAGCGGCCGTGCGGGCCACTGCCGAACGCATCTTCGTCTCTCAGGGACAAAGCCTGGCCGACGCGGAAAAAGCTGCGGGCCACTTCCTTTACGGCGACGCCAAGGCTGCTGCGCGAAGCGCTACCTCCCTCGAAGGTTGCCTATGGGGGGAAGCATCGCAGGAGTTCGCTGCGTCGCTGCGGGGCGACATCAAGCTGATCGCAGCCGATGCCAACGTGGAGCGCGTCTTCGGCAAGGTGGAATTGCCGACGGTGCTGGACAATCCCAACGTCAAGACATTGGGCGGGCAGCCGATCGCTGCGCTGAAGCCCATATACGCGCGCCAGGGCGCTACCGATGTGCTGCCCATGGTGCAGGCGCAGTTCATTGAAGCCGCGCCCAAGGGCATCTTCGTGGCACCCGATGGCGCCGGACCGAAAGTCACGAAGGTCGCGATTTCGCGAGAAGCAGCCGCTACGCTTGGGGCAGATGCTGCCAAGTTCCCGGCCGCTGCCGAACTCAGCGCCGCCGGTCTGGCCCGCGCACCGTTGGGACTCGGGGCAGCTCCCGCGGCCTCAGTCGGAGAGGCCGCCGTTGCCGCAGAGGCGGTCGGCGCCTCTCGCGGTCTTTCGCCAGGTGTGCTATCGAAAGGTGCGACCGCGGTCGCAGTTGCAGCAGTGGCCTACGACTTCGCTACCACTGGCCATCAGGTGTTGAAGCTGGAAGCGCAGGGCAACACCATAGGCGCCGAGTCGGCCAAGACCCATTTCATCGGTCGCAATGTCGGTGGCATTGGGGGGGGCATCGCACTGGGTTTCGTGGCAGGTGCCGGATATGGCCTGGCGGGCGGCGCGGCGACTGGTCCAGGCGCACTTGTCACCTCCGGCGTCGGCGGCGTCGTAGGAGGCATCGGTGGCGCGTTTCTTGGGGAAAAATGGGCGCAGCAAAAGGACCTCGAACGTGTTTTCACGCAACAGGATCGAGACGGGAACACGTGGAGCCGCGACCCAAAAGATCCGAAAGGCACGTGGACGCGCGTCGCCGAAGCGCAACAGATCACTGCGGAAACCCAGCTCGGCGCAGGCCGCACGACACCGACCTACGGCAAGGTTCGCTATGTCGCTGGAGACATGCTGGCGAACGAACTGAACTACAAGTCCGCCAACGCGTCCTATGAACTGGGGCTGGCAAATCTGTCCGCCGCGCAGAATCCCTACTCCATTGCACCTAGCAAGGGCGACACGCGCAGCGCGGATGGCGAAGGAAACTGGGTGCGCGACGCCCACAACCATGCGTGGTCGCGTACCGTGGTCGATCAGTACCTTGAGCATGGCATGACGGCCAGCCATGTGGAGACGGCCTCTCCGCAGCGAGCCGCTGAGCTGGATCACGCAGCGAAGCTGATCATCGCGCAGAATGCCGCCAATACGCCTGCCGCGATCGCGGGCCGGTACCAGATCGCGTATAACCAGTTCGGCTGGAACCGGCATGGGGAAGTGCCTGTCGCCGTCCAGAATGCGAGTACCCAGACCGAATCGCTCGCCGCCTCCGACGGCCATACGTATACGCGCAACGCGAACGGTGAATGGATGACACCGGAGATGATCTACGGCACCAATCAGGCCAGCGGCACTGTGCGCGACGAATTGAACGAGGTGTATTGGAGCCAGCAAGCCGGATTGCAGCAATACGCGGTCCTGGCAAACGAGGCCCTTGCGCATCCGACGCTACCGCAACCGACCCCGATGCGTGGCCTGGTGGCGCATGCCTACGCCAACGCTGGGATTGCGCGTACCGAGGCCGACATTGATGCAGCCACCGCGGCAGTCGCTCGCACGCACGCACAGGCCGGACTCGACAGAGATGGGCGTCCCTACTCCCTCACGCTGCAACCCGATCAGAGCACAGGACGGCCAGGGCCGAACAGCGCCATCGTCACAATGATGGACGATGGTCAGAAAGGACTCTTTTCCAATAGCAGAATGGTGCCGAAGGCCGTCACCACGGCGGAAGAAATCAAGCACGCGGCACAGCCGACCCAGAGCGAACGCTCGACGCCGGTCGGTCCCGCTAGGACACCGGACGCTGCACCGCATGCGGAACGGCCGGCGGCTGTTACGCCCAACGCCACCACGGCCAATGGCGCAGGGCACGCTGCGCACGGCGATCAGCAACCGGGGCCACACGACGGCCTTTCGTCGAACGACCAGACGATGTTCGACAAGCTCAGAGCGGCGACCCCGCGTGAGATCTCCGACGAGCACGTCGCCCGCGCCATGCTGTTGAGCAAGAAGGAGGGCATCACGGACGCCACCAAGATTGATGGCGTACGCATGTCTGGCGATACCTTATGGGTCGTCGGGACCACACCAGGCTTCAAGGTGTCGCTGGATACCCGCGAGCCGGCTCCCCCCTTGCACGAGACGTCGCAACACGCACAAGCCTTCGACCGGCAACAGGCACAGCAATTGGCATACGACGCTTCGCAACAGGAAAGGGTTGCCCGAGTAAGCCAGGTGGTCTGAGTTCATCGACCATGAATTCTGTCAGAGACCGGTATGGCCAAAAACCGGGCCGATCCCTTCTTCGTTATCCACGCAATTCAGGTCGATAGGCACAGCTTCCCAAAATGCTTCCCCGCCGCCTGATGCGCAAACGCATCGGCGATGTCTTCCAGCGCGAAGGTCTGGTCGACCACCGGTTTGATGCCGGTTGCGTCGAGGGCGCGGACCATGTCGCGCTGGTGGCGGCGGCTGCCGACGATCAGGCCCTGCAGGGTCTGGTGGCGTTGCATCAGCGCCACGGTCGGCACCTGGCCGGCAATGCCGGTCAGCACGCCGATCAGGGCGATGTGGCCGCCGATGCGGCAAGCACGGATGGACTGGCCCAGCGTGTCGGGTCCGCCCACTTCGATCACCACGTCGACGCCGCGGCCGTTGGTGTAGTCGAGCACCTTGGCCGCCCAGTCGGTGTCGCGGCGGTAGTTGATGGTGAAATCGGCACCCAGCGCCTGCGCACGCGCCAGCTTCTCGTCGGAGGACGAGGTGGCGATGACGGTGGCGCCCATGTGCTTGGCGAACTGCAGGGCGAAGATCGACACGCCGCCGGTGCCGAGCACCAGCACGCTGTCGCCGGCCTTCAGCCGCGCGTCCACCACCAGAGCGCGCCAGGCGGTGAGCCCGGCGGTCGTCAACGTCGCCGCTTCGGCGTGGCTATAGCCGCGCGGCGCGTGCGTGAACCAGTGCGCGGGACGAACGACGTGTTCGCGTGCATAGCCGTCGACGCCGTCGCCGGGCACGGTGGCGAAATCGGCGATGGTCGGGCCGCCATCCAGCCAGGTCGGGAAGAAGGTCGAGACGACGGCGTCGCCCACGGCGAACTCGTCCACGCCCTCGCCCACCGCCTCGACCACGCCAGCGCCGTCGGACATCGGGATGCGGCCGTCGGCGCTGGGCATGCGGCCGGTCACCACGCCCAGGTCGTGGAAGTTGAGCGAGCTGGCATGCACGCGCACACGCAGTTCGCCGGCGCCCGGCTGGCCGGGGTCAGGCAGATCGACGAGGCGGAGGTTCTCGAGGCCAGCGGGCTGGCGCAGGGTGATGGCTCTCATGGGCACGACATCCTTGGGGGAAAGTGGCGAGGGGCAGCGCCGCATCAGTTGCAGCGAAACCGCGTTGCAGGCATTGTCGGGACACACTTCCCGCATCGCAAGAACGTACAATTTCCGCAGGTACTATCAATTTTGTAGGTACAACGACCATGCGTCTGAAACGTCTGGATGGCAAGAGCGGCTGCGCGGTCGAAGTCACGCTGTCGGTGATCGGCGGGGTGTGGAAGCCGGTGATCCTGTTCCACCTGCTCTCCGGCAAGAAGCGCTTCATGGAACTGACGCGCCTGGTTCCCAACGCCACGCAGCGCATGCTGACGCTGCAGTTGCGCGAGCTTGAGGAGGACGGCGTCATCGTGCGGCACGTCTATCCGCAGGTGCCGCCCAAGGTCGAATATGCGCTGACGCCGCTCGGCCACTCACTCGCGCCGGTGCTGATCAGCCTGCGCGAATGGGGTGAGTCGTATCGCACTCGCGAGCTGGCGCGCGCGCCGGCTGATGCCCCGGAGCGCGTGCGTGGTGTAGCGACGGCTACTTGATTCAGGCAAGCGCCGAAAGAAAACCGGCGCGCGCACCACGAGGCGACGGCAACGCGGCAGGAAGCACGACGTGGCGTCGCGGAACGTCGATGGTCGATAGCGACACCGCTGTAGATGCAAGATCCGGCGACGCTAGTGAGCTTCAATCGCGAAGGGAGGCCTATTTGCAGACGTCAGCGATCAACGAGGTCTCCCGACTACCGACCTTGGAAGGCGTCGGGACTGAGGTCACTCCCACAGGCACCCTGGCCAACACACCGCAAGTCCTGGGGAGCGGCCGCCGCCGCGACGTGCGTGAGCGGGATTGCCCGTTGCGGCTGAAGCCGCTCCTTCAAGCACAAAGACGTGTCGCGCTGAGCCGTCGCAGAGCACGTCTTCAACGATGACCATCAAGCCCGCGTCGGCATGTTGTCCTTGAACGCCCGCAGCACCGCCGGCAAGCTGGCTAGATTGTCGGCAACACCAGCCTGGGCGATCTTCTCAACCGAGTCCGCGGTCGTGCTTGCGCTCTGCGCCTGCACTGCTCCCGGGCAGGTCGCCTGCGCCAGCGTAGCCGGCAGCAGCGGCGCTGACACAGCATTCTCGAACGGCGTGCCTACCGAATGCGCCAAGCTTTTTTCGACGGACGTCATTGCCTGTCACGGCGCTTCGCCAATGCCCTTGGCGTTGGGCACGGTGACGGCGTCGGTGACCTGGTTATTGACTGCTGTGGATAGGCCCTGGAACGGTCCTCGTCAGGCAGAAGACCGCATCGCTACCGCCGTCTTGCGACGGCGTTAGCGTGCATGGCCTACGGCTGCTTGAACGCGTTGAGTACGGTCAGCAGGCTGGTGAGGTTGTCGGAGACGCCGGTCTGCGCGACCTTCTCGGTGGCGCCGGCGGCAGCGGTCGAGTCGAGGCTGTAGATCCGCATGACGCCCTGGTTGGCCACTGCCTGCGCCAGGGTGTTCTGTTGCTGCTGCGCGGAGACAGCGTTCCCGAACAGGATACCCGTCGAGTGCGCCATGCTCTGGTAGATCGACGCCATCGCGAAGGCCGGCGCTTCGCCGATGACCTTGACGTTGGACTGGGTGACCGCATCGGTGATCTGGTCGTTGACCGCGGTGGGAAATGCCATGTGTTCGCTCCTGGGTTGGGGTACGGCCCACGCCGTACGATCTCTGAAAACGGGACAGTGCAGAACCTGTGAAACCGTGTGCGGCGTTTGTCTCGCCAGCCTCGCCGCAATGTGCGCGCGACGAGGGAACATCGGCCACGATGCGCCGCGACCTCGGCCGATGCGTGTTGCTACCGCTGCGGGGTGTATCCCCTCGCGGCATCCGCTGCCATCCAATGCGATCCACCAGTACGGCCGGCGAACGAGCTACTGTCCGCGACGTGGCGCCAGGCTGGATCGCTGATGGCACGCAGCCATTTGCATCGCGCGCCGTTGCGCAAGGCCTTGGCCCACGCCGCAAAGCGCATCATGCGTGTGAGAAACACACGCCCGGCTCAGGCAGCGGGAGGCGGCGATGGTGCTCCCGGCTCCGCGGCCGGCGCATCCGCGATGAGCCCCTGCGCACGCGCCGCCTCGACCACCGCCTGCATCTGCTGGGCCAGGCTCGCGAACTCGCGCTCCAAGCACGCGCGTACTTCGGCCTGCACGAGATTGACCAGGCGATCGGGGATCTGCGCCATCACCAGGTGATTGCTGCCGCCCTCGCCGCTCTGCGGCGGACGTAACTGGCCCGGTGGTAGCTGGTCTAGCGAACTGGCCGACTGGACCGCCTTGAGCACCGCCGCTTCGCTGGCCGCGGTGGCGCCGTCCAGCGCGACTCTGCTGTTCTGCATCGTCTGCTGCATCTGCTGGATCAAGCCTTTCACGCGCTCGCGCTCGGCATCGATCAGCGACGGCGACGCACCGGCCGTTTCGGCGGCAGGCGCTACCGGCGGCGCGGACGATTCTGACGCGAAGCGCCGCAGTTGCTCCTGCTCGAGAGGAAGTAGCGGGCGACGCAACCAGCTCTCAGTGAGCTGGCGCAGCGTGGCGAAATCGGATGCTTGGTTGGCTTGCATGGTGCTCCCCTGCGTGAAGTGAAACCGGTTGTGCGAACGGCCTAGGTGGACGCGGACTTGCGGCCGCGCACCATGTCCGCCTACTTGGCGATGCTCTGGTCGATCTTGTCGATGGGCAAGCCGGCGGACTCGGCCTCCAGCGCGCCAGCAGCGGCTGCGACCGCCGCGGCGGCACCGACCAGCACGTCGGTGGCCAGCACGCCCAGCGCATCCTCGGCGGCCTGCTCCGGCTTGTTCTCGGCCAGGTTTTTGAGCAGCACGCTCTGGCTGGCCAGCGCCGTCTTGCTGACGCCGTCGAAATAGACCGCCGCCGATGGCGCGACCAGGCCCTGCGCCTGTCTGATCCGCATGTTCGATCCGACCTCAACCTGCGACGGTGCATAGGCCATGGTTTCGGCATCGCTGCGCTGTACGCCCCGCACGACCGTGCTGTTGAGCGCGTCGCAGGCCGGCCCTGCCGCCTCGGGCTGCGCGAGCATGTGTGCGTCGAGCGTCTTCAGCATGGATGGCGGCGTTGGCGACACGGGCGGCGATGTGGCGGCTGCCGCGCCGGCCGGGTCGCCGAGCTCGCCACGATCGGCCGCTGTTGCAGCCGGTGTCGCGGCAGAGGCGCCGGTGGACGCGGCCGGTGGCATGGACACCGTCGCCGCTTCGGTGATCTGTGCATTGGCGCCGTTGGGAACTGTCATGGTTCGCTGCTGAGAGAGGAATGGCCGATGCCGTGAGCCCTGCGCATCGGATCAGGCGGCCGAGGCCGTTATCGCTACGTGCAACGACGAGCGTAGAAGCCGAGCAGGCCGGCACCATCGAGGAGGCAACGCCCCGAAACGGTGGCGACCAAGGCTGCGCTGCAGCGCACGACATAGCGACGACAGCCACCCTCAGATGCTTTGCTTGTGCCACTCGACGTTGCAACGCACTCCTATCGTGATCGGCTGCAGTGCGCAGTTCCTGCATAGCACGCGCAGCAGGCAGCAGGTTTTGTCCACATTCGTAGACATGCTCCAGGCAATCCTCGCACCTTGCATGCGTGCAATGGCAACACACCACATTCTGGCGGTAGCCACCGCTCGCTCCGGCGCACACCTTATGGCGTTCGGCCCGGACAACACGCGCTCCAAGCACCGAGGACGATGTCGCAAAAGGCTCCGGCTCCAGGTCCGCTCTTGCCGCTTGCGTCACGGCGCCGGCCAAACACGGGCATGCCTTGCAGAGTCAGGGGCGGACGCATGCATCGTCGACTGTTGATCACGAATCGCGAGGAGGGGCGACGCTCGCGCCGTACCCTCACCCCCGCCCCTCTCCCGGGGGGAGAGGGGGGGTGCCCTGCGGGCGCGCGCGTCTTCTTTCGCAGCGGTTTTTGGGATTAGGACCTTAAGACGGCTGCCCTGCCAATAATCAGGTCCACACCACAAACGAAAAGTCGCACCCGCGCATACTCAGCGAGGGTTCCGGT
>NZ_NSGT01000102.1:0-9396 GCF_009192905.1 Xanthomonas sp. LMG 12459 | reverse complement strand
TGGGGATTGGGGATTCGCAACAGCGGACGCGGCGCTATCGGCACCGGCAATGCTGCCGTTGCCAATCCCGAATCCCGAATCCCGAATCCCGGCCGTCATCGCAACAACGGCCGCTCGCTGGATTCGATGAATTCCAGCATCGCGCGCACGTCCTCGCTGCCTTCGGCCAGCACCGCCAACTGGTGCTTGGCCTCGGCCAGCGGCAGGCCGGCCACGTACAGCGCGCGGTACGCACGCTTGATCGCGGCCACGCGCTCGGGATCGAAGCCGCGGCGCTTCAGCCCTTCGCTGTTGATGCCGCGCGGGCGGCCCAGGGAATTGCCGCCGACCATGGTGAACGGCGGCACGTCGCCGTTGATCAGCGCGCCCATGCCGAGGAAGGCGTGATCGCCGATGCGGCAGAACTGGTGCGCGCCGGCGAAGCCGCTGATGATCACGTGGTCGCCCACTTCCACGTGCCCGGCCAGGGTGGTGTTGTTGGAGAACACGCAGTGGTTGCCGACGATGCAGTCGTGGGCGACGTGGGTGTAGGCGAGGAACCAGTTGTCGCTACCCACGCGGGTGATGCCGCCGCCGCTGCCGGTGCCGCGGCTGACGGTGACGAACTCGCGGATCACGTTGCGGTCGCCGATCACCAGTTCGGTGCGTTCGCCGGCGAACTTCTTGTCCTGCGGGTCGCCGCCGAGCGCGACGTGGCCGACCAAACGGTTGTCGCGGCCGAGCCGGGTCGGGCCGACGATGCTGCAATGCGAGCCGATCTCGCAGCCTTCGCCGATCTCCACCTCGGCGCCGATCACGGTGAAGGCGCCGACGCGCACGTCGGCGGCGAGTTTCGCGCCCGGGTCGATGATCGCGGAGGGGTGAATCAGGGGAGCGTTGGCGCTCATCGCAGGTCTCCTGCCAGGGTCATTCGCGGGTGCCGGCGCACAGCACTTCGGCGCAGGCCACGACCTTGCCGTTGACCTTGGCCTCGCCGTAGTACACCGCCATGTTGCGGATCACCCGCTTGATTTCCACGTGCAGCTCCAGCACGTCGCCGGGCACCACCTGGCTGTTGAAGCGGGCGTTGTCGACCTTGACCATGTAGAACAGCTTGGACTGCGCGTCGCGGCCCATCGCCAGCTGGGTCAGGATGCCGCCGGCCTGCGCCAGCGCCTCGATGATCAGCACGCCGGGCATGATCGGCTGGCCGGGGAAATGGCCCTGGAAATACGGCTCGTTGATGCTGACGTTCTTGTGCGCGACGATCCGGCGGTTCTCGAAATCCAGCGAGACCACCTTGTCCACCAGCAGGAACGGGTAGCGGTGCGGGAGCAGTGCGCGGATCTGGTTGATGTCCGGCAGGGTGGCGTCCGGCAGGGGCTGATCGTGGCTCATTCCTTCTCCTTGCTGACAGACAGGATGCGACGGGCCAGGGCATCGAGCTGTTTGAAGCGCGCGGCGTTCTTGCGCCACGTGCGGTTGTCGGTCAATGGGGTGCCGGACGAGTACTCGCCCGGCTCGTGGATGGAGTTGCGCACGACCGACTTGCCGGTGACCACGACCTTGTCGCAGATCTCCAGGTGGCCGACCACGCCGACCGCGCCGCCGAGCATCACGTAGCGGCCGATCTTGGCGCTGCCGGCGATGCCGGTGCAGCCGGCGATGGCGCTGTGCGCGCCGATGTGCACGTTGTGCGCGACCTGCACCAAGTTGTCCAGGCGCACGTCTTCTTCGAGGGTGGTGTCTTCCAGCGCGCCGCGGTCCACGCAGGTATTGGCGCCGATCTCGCAATCGTCGCCGATGCGGACGCCGCCGAGCTGCGGCACCTTGATCCAGCGGCCGGCGTCCATCGCCAGGCCGAAGCCGTCGGCGCCGAGCACCGCACCGGGATGCACGCGCACGCGCTGGCCCAGACGCACCCGGGTGACCAGGGTGACGCGGGCGATCAGTTCGCTGCCTGCGCCAATCTGGCAGTCCTCGCCGATCACGCAGCCGGGGCCGATCACGCAGCCCTCGCCGACCACGCTGCGCGCGCCGATGCTGACGAACGCGCCGATGTGCGCGCTGGCCGCGACCTGCGCACTGGGATCGATACTGGCGCTGGGATGGATGCCGGGCGGTCGCAGCGGGGCCACGTCGAACAGCGCGGCGATCTTGGCGAAGGCGACGTACGGATCGCGCGCGATCAGTGCGGTGCCGGGCGCGGCCTCGGCGTCGTCGGCACGCAGCACCACGATCGCCGCGGTGCTGTCGGCCAGTTGCGCACGATAGCGGGGATTGGCCAGGAAGCTGAGCTGTCCCGGGCCGGCCTGCGCCAGCGTGGCCACGCCGCGCACCGCGACGCTTCCGTCGCCATGCACCTGCAGGCCGAAACGCTCGGCGATCTCGTCAGCGGTATAGGTCGAAGTATTCACCGGGAGATTCTACCGTGTGCCACCAGCACGGTCATACGTACGGCCGCGTAGGGCGAGCGCGCCGCTCTCGCAACGCTATCCCAGACAGGTCGCGATCAATTGACTGGAGCAAAGCCCCCTTTGGTAAAGGGGGCGCGCCGAAGGCGCGGGGATTCGGAGAGTGATGAGCCGGGGCCCGCGATTCGCAACGCGAATCGTGGGGCGTCAGCGCGAATGCGGTGACGCGCTCGGGGCGCGCCGACAGGCGCGGGGATTAGGCAAGCCAAGCCCCAGCAGGTTTTCGCGCAGCGAAAACCTCGCTGCCAGGGCGCAGCCCTGGCAGCGGGTGGGCAGTTCTTTTAGAACTGCCCACCAAAGGTGAACTGCAGGCGCTCGATCTCGTCGTTGTCTTCCTTCTTCAACGGAATCGCATAGCTGATCGAGATCGGGCCGACCGGGGCCCGCCACAGCAGGGCGATACCGGTGGAGGCGCGCAACTGGTTGGACTTGAAGTTGTCCACGCCATTGAACACGTTGCCGACGTCCACGAACGCCGAAATGCGCGCCGACGGGCTGTCGAACAGCTTCGGGAAGTACATTTCCGCCGAGCCCACGGTCTTGAACGAGCCGCCTAGCGGCTGGCCGCGGCGGTACGAGGCGGTGGCCTCCGAGCGCGGGCCGAGGGTGTTGTCCTCGAAGCCGCGGACCGAGTTGGTGCCGCCGGCGTAGAAATTCTCGTAGAACGGCAGGCCCGAGGCGGTGACGCTGCGGATCAGGTTGGAGCCGTTGCAGGCCTGCGGGTTGTAGGTCGTCGTGCCTTGCGCATCGCTGGTGTAGGTGCCGCAGATGTCGCGCGACACGTCGCTGCCGTAGCTGTCGCCGTAGCCGAACTCCGCGCGGGTGTTGAGCACCAGCGCCGGCGAGATCGGCCAGTACTTGGAGATCTGGTAGTTGAGCTTCCAGTACTCCACGGTCGAACCGGGCAGGGTGGCTTCCAGGCCCACACGCTGGTACATGCCGCGGGTGGGCATGAAGTAGTCGTTGCGGGTGTCGCGCGCCCAGCCGAGCTCGCTGCGCCAGGCGTGGAAGGTCTTGGTCCCGATCGCGTCGATGTAGTTGATGATCGCCTGCGGGGTGAAGCCCGGATAGGTGGTGATCTGGTTGCTGTCCACGCCGAACATCAGCGAGACGCTGTCGGTCTCGGTGATCGGCACGCCGAAGATCACCTGCGCCGCGCCGTTGGTGCTGTTGTACTGCGCGGTGCCGAAGTCGGAGTAGTCCAGCTTGCGCCAGGACAGGTTGTAGCCCAGCGACACGCCGTCGTCGGTGAAGAACGGGTTGGTGTAGGAGAACGCGTAGCGCTCCTGGTAGCTGCTGCGCGAGGCGTCCACCGCGACGCGGTTGCCGCCGCCCAGGAAGTTGTTCTGCGACAGCTGCACCGAGGTGGTGACGCCGTAGGTCTGCGAATAGCCCAGGCCGAAGGTGAAGCTGCCCGAGGTGGTCTCCTTGACGTTGTAGACCACGTCGACCTTGTCGTTGCTGCCCGGCACCGGCGGGGTTTCCACGTCCACCGACTCGAAGTAGCCCAGGCGCTGCAGGCGGATCTTGGAGCGGTCGATCGCCGCCTGCGAGTACCAAGTGTCCTCGAACTGGCGCATTTCGCGGCGCAGCACTTCGTCGGAGGTGCGGGTGTTGCCGCGGAACACGATGCGCCGCACCGACACGCGCGGGCCCGGCGTCACCTGCAGGTTCACCGCCACCGTGCGCTTCTCGCGGTCGGTGGTCGGGATCGGGGTGACCTTGGCGAAGGCGTAGCCGATGTTGCTCAGGGTATTGGTGATCGCGTCGGAGCTGTATTCCAGCAGCGCGCGCGAGAAGGTGTCGCCGGCCTTGGGGATCACCAGCTTCTCGATCTCTTCCTGCGGCAGGATGGTGTCGCCGGTGACCTTGATGTCGGAGATCTTGTACTGCTCGCCTTCGGTGATGCCGGCGGTCAGGTACATGTCGCGCTTGTCGGGGCTGATCGCCACCTGGGTGGAGTCGACGCTGAAGTCGACGTAGCCGCGGTCCAGGTACCAGGAGTTGAGCTTCTCCAGGTCGCCGGACAGCTTTTCCTTGGAGTACTGGTCGTCGCGGCGGTACCAGGACAGCCAGTTGTGCTCGCGCGACTCCCAGTTCTCCAGGATGTCCTTGTTGAGGAATTTCTCGGTGCCGATCAGGTTGACGTGGCGGATCTTGGCCGCCTTGCCTTCCTTGATCGCGATGGCCACGTCGACGCGGTTGCGGTCCAGCGGGCTCACCGTCGGGGTGATCTCGACGTTGTACTTGCCGCGGTTGTTGTACTGGCGGGTCAGCTCCTGGGTCACCCGGTCCAGGCTCAGCCGGTCGAAGGTGCCGCCTTCGCTGAGGCCGATGTCGGACAGGCCCTTGAGCAGTTCCTCGCTCTTGATGTCCTTGTTGCCGGTGACGGTCAGCTTGTTGATCGCCGGACGCTCCTTGACCGTGACCACCAGGATGTTGCCCTGGCGGTCGACGCGCACGTCCTCGAAGAAGCCGGTGCGGTACAGGGCACGGATCGCCTCGGCGACCTTGGCCTCGTCCACGGTGTCGCCGCGTTCCACCGGCAGGTAGGTGAACACGGTGCCGGACGAAATGCGTTGCAGCCCGTCGACGCGGATGTCGCTGGCGGTGAAGGGCTCCGCTACCTGGGCCAGGGCCGGCAGGCTGAGGCTGGCGGCGAGGGCGAGGGCAAGCAGGCGGCGAGTGGGAAATCTCGTCATGTCACGTCCGGTAGAGGTCGATATCGTTGTTGCATGGGCGCCGGCGCAAGACGACAGCGGGTCGAGTGGATCGGCGCGGGTCATCGCAGGGCCTGGCCGAAGAGGTCGTTGTAGAACGCCAACCCCATCAGTCCTGCCAGCAACGTCAGGCCCACGAATTGCCCCGCCGCCATGGCGCGCTCGCTCAGCGGGCTGCCCTTGACCAACTCGATAAGGTAATACAGCAAGTGCCCGCCGTCCAAGATCGGGATCGGCAGCAGGTTCATGATCGCCAGGCTCAGCGACAGCAGCGCCAGGAAATTCAGGAACCAGTCCGGGCCCTGCTTGGCCGAGACGTTGGCGACCTTGGCGATGGTGATCGGGCCGGACACGTTCTTCAGCGAGGCCTCGCCGGTCAGCATGCGGCGCAGGATGCCGAGCGTGTCGCCGGCCAGCCGGCCGGTCTCGCGGAAGGCGACCGGGATCGCCGCCAGCGGGCCGTAGCGCAGGGTGGCGTCGTAGGCCGGGCGGCGCTGCTCGCCGATGGCCACGCCCAGCGTCCAGCGCGGCGCGCCGGGGCCGGCGGCCTGCTTGAGATGGACGTCCAGGGCCAGGCGCTCGCCGTTGCGCTCGACCTCGATCAGGCCGTTGCCGCCGCCGCGGCCCAGGGCCTGCACCTGCGGTGCGACCTGGTCGGCGCTGGTGATCGGGGTGCCGTCCACCGCCAGCACGCGGTCGCCCGGGCGCAGCACGCCGTCGGCGGCCGAGCCGGCGGTGACGTTGGCGATGACCGCCGGCTGCAGGGTGAAGCGCCAGGTCAGGCCGGCCAGGGCCGGCACCTGCTGCTCGTCGAAGCCGACCGGCAGCTGCGACAGGCGCAGGGTCCGGGTATGGCTGGCGCCGTCCTGCGCGTCCTCGGTCTGCACCGGCACGTCCTCGCGGTCCATGGCAGCGACGGTCAGCTGCATGGCGGCCTCGCTCCAGGTGGCGACGTCGCGGTCGCCGACGCGGACGATGCGCTCGCCGGGCTGGAATCCGGCCTGCTGCGCCAGGCCCTCGGCGCGGCCGACGATGGGCGCGTAGTCCTGCTTGCCGATCACGAACATCGCCCAAAGCAACGCCACGCACAGGATCAGGTTGGCGATCGGGCCGGCGGCGACGATGGCGATGCGCTGCCACACGCTCTTGTTGTTGAAGGCCTGCGCGCGCTCGGCCGGGGCCACCTCGCCCTCGCGTTCGTCGAGCATCTTCACGTAGCCGCCGAGCGGAATCGCGGCGATCGCGAACTCGGTGCCGTGGCGGTCGTAGCGCGACCACAGCGGCTTGCCGAAGCCCACCGAGAAGCGCAGCACCTTGACCCCGCAGCGGCGGGCGACCCAGAAATGGCCGAACTCGTGGAAGGTCACCAGGATGCCCAGGCTGACCAGCATCCACCAGATGGAGCCGACGACATTACCCATGCGCGTGGCTCATGGCGGCGTGGGGATCAAGCATGGGCGAAGTGGCGGGCAATGGCGAGTTCGGTGATCTTGCGCGAGTGCGCATCCGCCGCCAGCAACGCGTCCAGGGAATCGGCCGCGACCGCAGGCAGCTCGGTCAGGGCGTTCTCGACCAGCGCAGGAATCGATAGGAAACCGATCCGGCCCTGAAGAAAGGCTGAAACAGCCACTTCGTTGGCCGCGTTCAGGATCGCCGGGGCGCTGCCGCCGGCCTGCATCGCGTGCCAGGCCAGGCCCAGGCAGGGGAAAGCGTCCAGGTCCGGCGCCTCGAAATCCAGCCGGCCCTGCGTCAGCAGGTCCAGCCCGGCGACCCCGGAGGCGATGCGGTCCGGCCAGCCCAGGCCCACCGCCAGGGTGGTGCGCATGTCCGGCAGGCCCATCTGCGCCAGGGTCGAACCGTCGATGAACTCGACCAGCGAATGCACCAGGCTCTGCGGGTGCACCAGCACCTCGATGCGCTCGGGCGCCAGCGCGAACAGGTGGTGGGCCTCGATCACTTCCAGGCCCTTGTTCATCAACGTCGCCGAATCGACGGAGATCTTCGGCCCCATCGACCACTTCGGGTGCGCCACGGCCTGCGCCGGGGTCACCGCCTGCAGGCGTGCGCGGTCCCAGCCGCGGAACGGGCCGCCGGAGGCGGTCAGCAGCACCCGCCGCACCTCGGCGCCGGTCTGGCGCGAGCGCAGGCACTGGAAGATGGCGTTGTGCTCGCTGTCGATCGGGATGATCTCGGCGCCGGCCGCGGCCGCCGCGGCGGTGACCAGTTCGCCGGCCAGCACCAGCGCTTCCTTGTTGGCCAGCAGCAGGCGCTTGCCGGCGCGGGCCGCGGCCAGGGTCGAGGCCAGGCCGGCCGCGCCGACGATGGCGGCGACCACGCTGTCGCAGGCGTCGCTGGCCACCAGTTGGTCCAGTGCGGCGTCGCCGGCATGCGCCTGGGTCGACAGCCCGACCGCGCGCAGGCCGTCGCGCAGCGCCGGGTACAGCGCCGGATCGGCGATCACCGCATGCGCGGGACGGTGCGTGGCACACAGCGCCAGCAGCGCGTCGACGTTGCGCCCGGCGGCCAGCACGCCGGCGCGCAGGCGCTGCGGATGGCGCGCGATCACGTCCAGCGCCGAGGCGCCGATCGAGCCGGTGGCGCCGAGCACGGCGATGGTGCGGATCGCTGGGGTCTTGCTGCGTTGCGTGTTCACTGGCTCAGAACCCGAAGATGTCCTTGCCCAGCGCGAAGATCGGCAGCGCCGCCAGCACGCCGTCGATCCGGTCCAGCACGCCACCGTGACCGGGAATCACATTGCCCGAGTCCTTGGCGCCGACGTGGCGCTTGAGCAGGCTCTCGAACAGGTCGCCGACCACCGAGGCCAGCACGCTGACCGCGGCCACGATCAGCAGCCCGGGCAGGTGCGGCAGGGTCACCCCGGCCAGCCAGCCGAAACCGGCGGCCACGATCAGGCCGGCCAGCAGGCCGCCGACCAGGCCTTCCACGGTCTTGTTGGGGCTGATCCGCGGCGCGAGCTTGTGCTTGCCGAACTGGCGGCCGGCGAAATAGGCGCCGGAATCGGCGGCCCACACCGTCGCCAGGGCGGTCAGCAGCCAGCGGTGGCCGTTCGGCTCGCTGGCGTGGATCAGGCCCAGCGCCGCCCAAGCCGGTACGATCGCTAGGGTGCCGGCGGCGAGCTTGAACACCCGCGCGTAGGTGGCGTGGTCGGAGCCGAAGCGGTAGAAGCCCAGCCACAGCAAGGCCACGCACCACCAGCCGACGCCGATCAGGGTGGTCAGCTGGAACAGCACCAGCGAGCCGGCCGACGCCCACACCAGCAGCACCATCAGCAGCAGGTTGAGCATCAGCAGGATGGTGCGCGGCAGGGTGTCGTCGACCTCGGCCAGCTTCAGCCATTCCCACAGGCCGATCAGGAAGATCAAGGCGGCCAGTGCGACCAGCCACTGGGTCGGCAGCAGCAGGATGGCGCAGATGGCCAGCGGGGCCATGATCAGCGCGGCGATGACGCGGGTACGGGTCATGCGGAAACGTTCTCCGTCGCCGCTTCGGCGACCTGCGCGCTGGTGAGGCCGAAACGCCGCTCGCGGCGGGCGTAGTCGTCCAGGGCTTGTTGCAGCACCTCGGGGCCGAACTCGGGCCAGAGGGTCTCGGTGAACCACAGTTCGGTATAGGCCAGCTGCCACAGCAGGAAGTTGCTGATGCGCAGGTCGCCGCCGGTGCGGATGAACAGGTCCGGCGGCGGCAGGTCGGCCAGCGCCATGCGCGCCGACAGCGCGTCCTCGTCGATCTGCTCCGGGCGCAGGCGTCCGGCGGCGACGTCCTCGGCCAGCGCGCGCGCGGCCAGGGCGATGTCCTGGCGGCCGCCGTAGCTGGCGGCGATCGACAGGTGCAGCGCCTGGTTGTCGCGGGTGCGCGCCTCGGCCTGGGCCATGCGTTCGCACAGCGACGGCGCGAAGCGCGCGCGGTCGCCGATGAAGCGCACGCGCACGCCGCGCCGCTGCAGTTCCTCGACCTCGCGGTCGAGCGCGTGCAGGAACAGCTTCATCAGCGCGTCCACTTCCTCCTGCGGACGCCCCCAGTTCTCGCTGGAAAAGGCGAACAGGGTCAGCGCGCCGATGCCGCGCTCCAGGCAGAAGTCGATGGTGCGGTTGACCGCGCGGGCGCCGGCGCGGTGGCCGATCACGCGCGGCCGGCGGCGGCGCTGCGCCCAGCGGCCGTTGCCATCCATGATGATGGCCAGGTGGCGGGGCAGGGGCATGGGG